>NZ_BBQF01000001.1:600000-892792 GCF_000813345.1 Sulfurospirillum arsenophilum NBRC 109478
CGTACCCTGGAGCGATGTCGGTAA
The DNA here is from genome assembly GCF_000813345.1 of Sulfurospirillum arsenophilum NBRC 109478. Taxonomy (NCBI): domain Bacteria; kingdom Pseudomonadati; phylum Campylobacterota; class Epsilonproteobacteria; order Campylobacterales; family Sulfurospirillaceae; genus Sulfurospirillum; species Sulfurospirillum arsenophilum. The sequence goes on from NZ_BBQF01000001.1 coordinate 600,025, forward strand.
CGAGGGGTCCAAGTGTATAGAAAGGCGCTTCAAAGCAGTCTTCTAACTCTTTGGTCATATTCTCTTTAATCATCTGCATCGGCACATGTCCGGGCCCTTCGATCATCACTTGCACATCGTGTTTCCACGCGATTTTGGTGAGTTCTCCCAAGGTTTCAAGCTCGGCAAATTGCGCTTCATCGTTGGCATCGTAGAGTGAGCCTGGGCGCAAGCCATCGCCCAAAGAAAAGGCAACATCGTAAGCTTTCATGATGTCACAGATCTCTTCAAAATGGGTGTATAAAAAACTCTCTTTATGATGGTGTAGACACCATTTCGCCATGATACTTCCACCACGAGAAACGATGCCAGTCAGTCGTTTTGCCGTCATAGGCACGTAAGCGAGGCGTACGCCTGCATGAATCGTGAAGTAGTCCACCCCTTGTTCGGCTTGCTCGATGAGCGTGTCACGGAACACTTCCCACGTAAGGTCTTCGGCGATGCCATTTACTTTTTCTAGCGCTTGGTAAATCGGCACTGTTCCGATAGGCACAGCAGAGTTACGAAGTATCCACTCTCTGGTTTCGTGGATGTTTTTACCTGTGGATAAATCCATCACGGTGTCGCCACCCCAACGGGTTGACCAAAGCATCTTTTCGACCTCTTCTTCGATAGATGAGGTGGTAGCGGAGTTGCCGATATTGGCATTAATCTTGACCATGAAATTACGCCCGATGATCATCGGCTCGGCTTCGGGGTGATTGACATTGAGTGGAAGGACGGCACGACCCGCTGCGATCTCTTGGCGGACAAATTCCGCGGTGTAAACATCGGGTAAGTTTGCCCCAAAATGCTCGCCTTTGTGTTGAGCGCCTAAAAGTTTGTTTTTGCGTGCCTCTTCAAGGTTACAGTTTTCACGAATAGCGACATACTCCATCTCTGGTGTGACGATACCTTGACGTGCGTAGTGCATTTGAGTGATATTTTTGCCCTTCATCGCGCGACGTGGTTTTTTGAGGTTGGGGAAGCGAAGGGCGTTTAGCTCTTGATCATCGTGGCGCTTGTGAAAATAGACAGAGTTAAAATCCTCTAATTGCTCGGTGTCATTTCGCTCTTCGATCCATTTCGCACGGAGTGGCTCTAAGCCTTTGTGGAGGTCGATCTTGACATTGGGATCGGTGTAAACGCCTGAAGTGTCGTACACATGAAGCGGTGGATTTTCCTCAAAGGTGCCATCGCGAAGCGAAGTAGCGCTTAACGTGATTTCACGCATTGGTACTTGAATGTCAGAACGTGAGCCTTGTATGTAAATTTTCTTGGAGCTTGGGAAGTTTTGAATGTAAGATGCATCTATTTTTTCAAGATTGTCAAGTACTTTACTCATGGGTTTATCTCCTTATTTCCTACGCTGGCATTACCCAGATCAGGTTCGTGAAGCCACATTAATGGACTTCTTGGGGTATTATCTCAGCCATACGATCGGCACCCCCACAGACAATGGTAAACAGTTAAAAGAAGTTGATTATACAGAACTAGGCAAAGAGGCGACTTAAGAAAAAAAGTTGGGTATAAAATGCAGAGAATTTGTTTAAGGGTTGTTTCTTTTGTTTACATGTAAAGCTTAACGTGCTATGACAAAGGTACTATTTTTGATGAGATAATGGTGTGAATCTTGTAGATCAATAGGAAAAGGAGCACACACATTGCCCATAAATTCGGGGACATTTAAATGGTAGGTGTTGTCTGGATATTTCTCTTCTAAAAGGACTTTGGCTGAGCCGATGATTTGATTGGCGATTTCTTTGAGCAGATCATCTAAGTCGTTTTCACAGAGGTTTTCTTCAAAGAGAAGGTTGAATGCAATGTCATCGAGTACTGCTTTTTCAAAGAAGAGATACCATGTGTGTTCCACGTCATTTTCAAGAAGTGAGATGGCGGAACCATAGAAATATTGCCCAAGAGTAGCTGTTTTTTGAGGAAGTTCACACAAAATTGTTTCACAAAAACTGTGTGTGGCTTCAATAACGGATTGTTTCATTCATATTCCCCTTAAATGTGCGCACATAGCACATTATATTTTAAACTATTTAAATTGTATATTAAAGGAAAAACAAAGAAGCGAAGTATTTTTTTAAAGGGAATTTTCTTTACATGTAACATTTTTTCATCACTCCTTGGCAATAATTTTTTTGAAAAACGCTACAATGACGCTTTATTTTTAGTAGAGTAAGGGAATTTTATGCACGCAAAAGGGCTTTCACGAGGTCTTAAAAATAGACACGTCCAACTTATTGCATTGGGCGGGGCTATTGGAACAGGCCTATTTTTAGGGGTTTCTACAACCGTACAGCTTACAGGTCCAGCAGTACTTTTAGGGTATGCGTTGGGTGGATTTATTGCATTTATGATTATGCGACAACTTGGTGAAATGGTTGTTGAAGAGCCAGTAGCAGGTTCATTTAGCCATTTTGCGAACAAATACTGGCACCCGTTTGCGGGCTTTGCCTCAGGCTGGAACTATTGGATTTTGTATGTTTTAGTCGGTATGGCAGAACTGACCGCCATTGGCACATTTGTGCATTTTTGGCTTCCAAATGTCCCAACATGGGCATCGGCGGCATTTTTCTTTGTCCTAGTTAACCTTGTCAATTTAGTAAATGTTCGCATTTACGGTGAATTTGAGTTTTGGTTTTCCATCATCAAAGTAGCGGCGATTGTTGCGATGATTGCTTTTGGTAGTTATTTGCTTGTGAGTGGAAATGGCGGCGAGAGTGCCCATTTTAGTAACCTTTGGGCGTTGGAAGGTGGATTTTTTCCACACGGTATCCAAGGCTTTTTGATGGCGATGGTTTTCATCATGTTCTCTTTTGGTGGACTTGAACTTATCGGTATTGCAGCAGCGGAGACGGACGATCCAAGTCATACGATCCCAAGAGCGACCAATCAAGTTATTTACCGAATTTTGATTTTTTACATTGGCGCACTGGCAGTTCTTCTTTCATTGATGCCGTGGATGAATATGACCAAAGACGTCACACCTTTTGTAATGGTTTTTAGCAGTTTGAATGAAAATTTTATCGCGCATGTGCTCAATGCCATCGTGCTTACAGCGGCACTTTCGGTCTATAATAGCGGTGTTTACTCCAATTCACGTATGCTTTTTGGTTTAGCATCACAAGGTAATGCACCTAAGATGTTGATGAGTTTGAACAGTAAAGGTGTGCCTGTCAATGCGGTGCTTTTCTCAGCACTTATTACGGGGCTTTGTGTTGTTTTAAACTACTTTATGCCCGAAGATGCGTTTAAATTTTTGATGGCGTTGGTTGTTTCTGCACTTGTGGTTAACTGGTTTATGATCAGTTTTGCGCATCTTAAATTTCGTTATGCGAAGATCAAAGAGGGTGTTGAGCCTAAATTTAAAGCATTTTGGTTCCCTGTTGGTAACATCATCTGCCTTCTTTTCTTTGTAATGATTTTGGTCATTATGCTTTTCATCGATGGCATTAACATCTCTGTTTATCTCATCCCAGCATGGATCGCACTCTTAGCCATTGGCTATAAATTTTCTCGATAATTATTTAGAGAACTCTTTACACGTCTTTAGGGCAAAGCTCTAAAGATTACGTTAATACTGGGTTTTCTTCGGCAGAAAGCCCAGCACCTTGGGTGCTCTTAAATCTTTACATGTAAAGACGACCTTTCTACAGTAACCATCTCTTTAAATCGTTTATTAAGAGGGGTTCGAGTAAAATCAAACCATACTTTATATATGAGATGAGTGTCCTATGATAAAAATTTACGGTGCTAGAGAAAATAATCTTAAAAATATCAACCTAGAAATTCCTAAAAACAAGCTCGTGGTCTTTACGGGTTTGAGTGGTAGTGGAAAAAGTACCTTGGCGTTTGATACGCTTTATGCGGAAGGACAACGTCGCTACATCGAGTCGCTCTCTTCGTATGCACGACAGTTTTTAGATCGTGTGGGAAAACCTGATGTCGATAAAATCGAAGGTTTAACACCAGCCATTGCTATCGACCAGAAGACAACGAGTAAAAACCCGCGCTCAACGGTGGGAACGATTACCGAAATTTATGATTATTTGCGTTTGCTTTACGCGCGTGTGGGGAAACAACACTGCCATCTTTGTGGCAAAGAGATCTCACAGATGTCGGTTGCTGACATCATCGAGCAGGTTTTGAAATTGCCTCCTGAAACGAAGCTTTCTATCTTAGCACCACTGGTGCGTGAGAAAAAGGGTAGTTTTGCCGACATGATCGAATCGCTTCGTCATAAAGGCTATGTGCGTGCTTTAGTGGATGGCGTTATGGTACGTTTGGATGAAGAGATAGAGCTTTCTAAAACCAAAAAACATACCATTAAAGTCATCATCGATCGTGTTGTTGTTCGTGAAGAGAACAAAGAACGCATCGCTACGGACATCGAAAAAGCACTTTTAGAGAGTTATGGCGAAGTCGAGCTTGACATCTCCAATGCTGACGAAGTAGGGCTTCCAACTTCTCATATTCACTACAGCGAGCATTTAGCCTGTTTTGATTGTAAGATCAGTTTTGAACCGCTTGAGCCACTCTCATTTTCGTTTAACTCTCCCAAAGGTGCATGTTCAACGTGCGATGGTTTGGGCATTCGCTATACGCTTGATCTTAAGAAAATCATCAATGAACACGTGAGCATCGAAGAGGGTGCCATTAAAATATTTTACGGGTTTAACAAAAGCTTTTATGCTAAATTCTTACAGGCTTTTTGTGAAGCTGCGGGCATTAATACCAAAATACCGTATGAAGAACTCGAAGAGTATCAACAAAAATCTATTCTGCACGGTGGCGTGGAAGAGGCGACTTTCTTTTGGAAAAAACATAAACTGACCCGAAAATGGGAAGGTGTCATCAAAATCGCTTACGATATGCTCAAAGATGAGAAAGAATTAGGCGATTATATGAGCGAGAAGACGTGCGACACGTGTGGTGGGTACCGTCTGAAACAAGAGAGTTTGACTGTACGTTTGGCAAAGAAAAACATCGCGGACATACTTGAACTTCCGATAGATCAGTGTTTGGCTTTTTTCCAAGACGAGAAAAATTTTGCGTCCATGAAATCACAACACAAGATGATCTCTGAGCCTATTTTAAAAGAGATTAAAGAGCGTCTCTTCTTCTTATTTGATGTAGGACTGGGTTACATCAGTCTTGGGCGTGATGCAAGAACCATCAGCGGTGGTGAGGCGCAGCGTATTCGTATCGCTTCGCAGATTGGTAGTGGTTTAACGGGAGTTATGTACGTCCTTGATGAGCCAAGCATCGGTTTGCATGAACGTGACACACTCAAACTCATTCGCACCCTTCGCAGTTTACAGAAAAAAGGCAACTCGGTTATTGTGGTAGAGCATGACAAAGAGACCATTAAAACAGCAGATTTTATTGTGGACATTGGACCTGGGGCTGGAAAATTTGGTGGGGAAGTTGTTTTCAAAGGTACCAATGAAGAGCTTTTAAAAAGCAATACCTTGACGGCGCAATACCTCAATGGCAGTAAAATTATTAATTATCGTGAAAATAGAAAACAAGACCGCTGGATAGAACTGAACAATGTGACCATCAACAATATCCAAAATCTTGATGTGAAAATTCCTCTGGGAAATTTAGTGGCGATTACAGGTGTGAGTGGCAGTGGTAAAAGTTCACTCATCCTTCAGACGTTGCTTCCTGTGGCGAAAGAGTATCTTAACCGTGCAAAAAAAGTGAACAAAGTTGCGGGCGTTGAGTGCATAGGACTCGATCAACTGGATAAAGTGATCTATCTGGATCAAAGTCCGATTGGTAGAACGCCACGTTCAAATCCGGCTACATACACAGGAGTCATGGATGAGATCAGAGCGCTGTTTGCTAAAACCAAAGAGGCTCAGATAAGAGGTTACAGTGTAGGCCGTTTCTCGTTTAACGTTAAAGGTGGACGTTGTGAGAAGTGCCAAGGTGATGGCGAAATTAAGATTGAGATGCATTTCTTGCCAGACATTATGGTCAAATGCGATAGCTGTAAGGGGCATCGCTACAATGCGCAAACTTTGGAGATCAAATACAAAGGCAAATCCATCTCCGATGTACTCAGCATGAGTGTCGATGAGGCTTTTGAGTTTTTCAAAGCTATTCCTAAAATTCATCAAAAAGTGCAAACATTGTCAGATGTCGGTTTAGGCTACATAACCTTGGGTCAAAATGCAGTGACACTGAGTGGTGGTGAAGCTCAACGTATTAAACTTGCCAAAGAGCTCAGCAAAAAAGATACAGGCAATACACTCTATGTTTTAGATGAGCCAACCACAGGTTTACACTTCGCTGATGTGGACAGACTGGTAAAAGTGTTACACCATCTCACAGATATGGGTAACAGTGTTTTGGTCATTGAGCACAACATGGACGTGATAAAGAATGCAGACTATATGATCGATATGGGACCTGAGGGTGGAAGCTATGGTGGTCGCATAATCGCGATGGGAACGCCATTTGAGGTTGCTCGCGACGCTGAAAAATCAGGTAGTTTTACAGGAAAATTTTTAGCAGAAGAATTGGAATCGGAAAAGAAGTAACACGAGGTGTTTCCTTTTGTAACGTTTTCGATACGAATAAATGTCACGGACCCTTTTACATGTAAACCTACATAATATAGACATAATTTTTAACTATAATCGACTCATCTAAAAATGAAAAGGATGTTTCTTGGAACAAGCAGCGAATGTTGTAAAAAAGAAAAACTGGATGAGCTATACGATTAAGAGTTTAGCTTTTTGGGTTATTGTTGGCATTGTCGCAGGTATTGCTCTTGGTATGGTTGATCCAAAATTAGCTATACAAGCAAAACCAGGTATTGACTGGTTTATTCAAATATTAAAATGGCTAGTAGGCCCGATTATCTTTTTAACGATTATCTCAGGTATCGTTGGTCTTGAGAGTTTAAAAGAAGTAGGTTCTATCGGTCTTAAAGCGTTTATTTATTTTGAGATTGTTAGTACCTTTGCCTTAGCAATTGGTGTACTTTTCGGTAACCTTTTGGGTGCTGGAAAGGGTATGAACCTCTCTGTTGAGTCATTGGACGCAAAAAGTGTGGCTAAATTTACAACCAATACAGGTGATGTAGGTTCTATCTGGTCTATCTTAAAAGGTGCCATTCCAAGTGATCCAATTTCACCATTTATCAATGGTCAAACACTTCAAGTACTAACAATGGCATTGGTTTTGGCAATTCTTATTTCTGCATTTGGTGGAAAACATAAAGCGTCTATTCTTAAACCTCTTGAAATTGCACAAAACTTTTTCTTTAAAATCTTAACAATTTTAATGTGGTTAAGCCCAATTGCATCCTTTAGTGCTATGGCATTTTTGATTGGTAAATTTGGTATTGCATCATTGGTCAATATGGCAAGTTTACTCGGCGTTATGTTTATCTCTGTTATAGCATTTGTTTTTGGTGTACTTGGTATCATCATGGCTATCTTTAAAATCAACATCTTTAAGTTTATGCGTTTTATTTACAAAGAGGTATTGATCGTATTTGCAACTTCTTCAAGCGAATCTGCATTGGCTCCTTTGATGCGTCGTCTAGAAGCAGCAGGTGTAAGCAGAGGTACAACAGGTCTTGTTATCCCTACAGGGTATTCATTTAACCTTGATTGTACGAATATCTATCTTTCACTCTCTATCATCTTCCTTTCTCAAGCATTCAATATTCCATTGACACTTGGCGAAGAGTTAAGCATTATTCTTATTTTGATGATTACATCAAAAGGTGCGGTTGGTGTTACAGGTTCAGGCTTTATCGTTCTTGCAGGAACACTTTCCGCTATGGGTGGAGCAATTCCAGTAGCAACTGTTTCTGTTCTTTTGGGTGTTGATAAGTTTATGAGCGAAATGAGAGCGGTTGGTAACTTATGTGGAAACGCAGTTGCGGCAGTTGTTGTTGGTGCATGGGATAAACAGATCGATATGGAAAAATTCAAATATTCATTAGACCATCCAGAAAGCGTTGCAGACGCGATTCCAGGTTAATAGAATTATATATCATGCCAATGAGGTGTTACAATTACCTCATTGGCTCTCCTTTTTTTAATGCTTCATCCCCCTTTTTGTTTAAAAAATCTCATTAAAATCCCCTTGGCTATGTCATAATAAATACATATATCATCAAACACTTTGCAAATACATCTAAGTTTACGTAGAGATTAAATACGCATTTATAGCACTTGGAATGGTTTTGAAGTATCTAAAGGGTCCCCGTTGAACAGAGTGAGTAAGAAAAAGGGAAGTAAGAAAGATTGGAAACATTACACCGTTAAAAGTTTGGCTTTTTGGGTTGTTGTCGCAATTATTTCAGGTGTCGTATTTGGTATGATTGATCCGCAAAATGCGATCAAAGCAAAACCAGGAATCGATTGGTTTATTCAAGTCCTTAAATGGCTTGTTGGTCCGATTATTTTCTTAACCATCATTACAGGTATTGTTGGGCTTGAGAGCCTCAAAGAGGTTGGTTCCATTGGTATAAAAGCGTTTATTTACTTTGAAGTTGTCAGTACCTTTGCTTTAGCCATAGGTGTTTTATTTGGCAATATCCTACGTCCCGGCGAGGGGATGAATCTTTCCGTTGAATCCTTAGATGCTTCGAGTGTTGAAAGCTTCACGCAAGTAAAGCAAGAGGTAGGTTCGGCGTGGACGATTCTTAAAAGTGCTATTCCGACAGATCCTATTTCTCCTTTTATTCACGGCGATACTCTTAAAGTTTTAGTCATGGCACTTGTACTTGCAATTTTGATTTCTGCATTTGGTGGAAAACATAAGTCAGCTATCTTAAAGCCATTAGAGAAAGCTCAAAACTTTTTCTTTAAAATTTTAACCTTGATTATGTGGTCAAGTCCGATTGCTAGCTTTAGTGCTATGGCATTTTTAATTGGTAAATTTGGCATCGCTTCACTCATTGGTATGGCAAATTTATTGGGTGTAATGCTCGTTTCCGTACTTGCCTTTACTTTTGGGGTATTGGGAATTATTTTATGGTTTTATAAAATTAATGTTTTCAAATTTATGCGTTTTATTTCCAAAGAGGTATTGATCGTCTTTGCAACCTCTTCAAGTGAAGCAGCGCTTGCTCCATTGATGAGAAGACTGGAATCTGCGGGTGTAAGTAGAGGGACAACAGGTTTGGTTATTCCTACAGGCTACTCGTTTAATCTTGGTTGTACCAATATCTATTTGGCTCTTTCGATTATCTTTCTTTCCCAAGCGTTCAATGTTCCTTTAACACTGAGTGAACAGATGAGCATTATTCTTATTTTGATGGTCACCTCAAAAGGCGCTGTTGGCGTTACTGGTTCAGGTATTATCATTCTTGCAGGAACTCTGTCTGCTATGGGTGGTGCCATTCCTGTTGCTACGGTTGCTGTACTCTTAGGTGTTGATAAATTTATGAGTGAGATGAGAGCGGTTGGTAACCTTTGTGGTAACGCGGTTGCTACGGTTTTCGTTGGTGTGTGGGATAAACAGATTGATATGAAAAAATTCAAACGCGCATTGGATCATCCAGAGAGCGTTGAAGATACCATTCCAGGTTAATAAAATCTAGGCTAATGAGAGAAGCCTCTCATTAGCTTTTTAACTAATCCGCGCTATAATCTTTATCAAATTGATAAAGAGAGATGAGATGCTAAAAGAGATAGCAGAGCGCATCAGAGCCCTTCTTCCACTTCCTCAAAGTCTTCTTCTGTACATTTTTTCACTCAATCTTTGTGTAAAAGAAAAATTGGATAACACCCTTTTATCAGCGTTGTTGAAAAACTCAAAGACTATAACCCATCCTTACATGTAAAGGCGATTTTGTGAAAACACTTACCATCATTGATACGTTTGGCTTTTTTTTTAGAAACTACTACGCTTTGCCACAACTGCGTAATTCCCAAGGTTTCCCTACAGGGCTTTTAACAGGCTTTGCCAATTTTATCTATGCTATTAAAAATGAGCATGATACCGACTATTTGATGTTCGCACTGGATAGTAAAGGTAAAAACTTTCGCCATACGATAGATCCAAACTACAAAGCCAACCGCCCCGAAGCACCTGAAGATCTTAAACGCCAATTACCTGTGGCCGTTTCGTGGATTGAGAAGATGGGCTTTAAGTTTTACAGTGAAGAGGGGTTTGAAGCGGATGATGTCATCGCATCAGCGGTGCGTTTTGCTAAAAGCCATGACATTAAAGTGCGCATTGTTACGCATGACAAAGATCTCTACCAGCTGATTGATGATGGTAGAGTGGTTATTTATGATCCGATGAAAAAGATGGAAATCGATACCGAAAAGTGTTTTGAAAAATTTGGCGTTTACCCGAATAAAATTAATGAGTATCTCTCCCTTGTAGGAGATGTCGCCGATAATATTCCTGGTGTTAAAGGCATCGGTCCAAAAGGAGCTAAAAAGCTTTTAGATGATTTTGGCACTGTTGAAAATGTCTATGCAAACTTAGAGCGTGTGTCCAATCCTCGTGTCCAAACGATGCTAGAAGAGGGACGCGAAAAAGCGTTTCTCAGTCACCAATTGGTCAAGCTGGATGATTCTTTAAATATTGCGGGCAACTTTGAGTCATTTCATTTTCCTTGCGACAATCCTCTTATCAATATCGCTGATGAATTAGAAAAATACGAGTTACGCCATATGCTCTCCCGTGTACGAAACGAAGCTTTACATGTAAAACCAAAAGAGACGCCAAACAACAGTTTTAAAGCGATTCTTGTGGATGATACCAAGATGCTTTTTAACATCATTGAAGGCATTGAAGAAGATGCCATTGTCGCGTTTGATACTGAGACTAACGCTTTGGATGCGTATAATGCCAAGATCGTAGGTTTCTCCTTTGCCATAAACGCAGAGGAAGCGTACTATGTACCAATCGCTCATCATTATTTGGGTGTGGGTGATCAAATCAGCCTTGTGGACGCAAAGCGTGCGCTTATTGAACTTTTTAAACATAAAATTGTAGGGCAAAATCTTAAATATGATCTTGCTGTGATTGAAAATAATTTTGACATAAAAGACGTAAATATTTATGCCGACACGATGCTCCTTGCATGGCTTCTTAATCCTGAAAACAATGTTGGTCTTGACACACTTGCTTTGCGCTTTTTTAATCACTCAATGGTGAAGTTTAAAGACGTAGTGCAAAAAGGTGAAAACTTCAGTACGGTGCCATTGGAAAAAGCATGTGAATATGCAAGTGAAGATGCATGGATGACGCTCAGGCTCTACTATAAACTGCATGAGATGCTCGATCCTCACTTGCTCGATCTTGCAAAAGAGGTGGAGTTTCCTTTCATTCGAACACTCATGAAAATGGAAAAAGAGGGCATTCAAATTGATGGTGCTTATTTTGAAACACTTTTAAAGCGTACCGATCTTGCTATTGAAGCGCTGAAAGCAGAGATATTTACGCTGTGTGATGCGACCTTTAATCTCAACTCAACACAACAACTAGGCAATGTGCTTTTTGAACAACTAGGACTGCCTACGGTTAAAAAGACGAAAACGGGTTACAGTACCGATGAAAATGTTTTGAATGAACTCTTAGATAAGCACCCAAGCATTGCCAAACTTTTGGAGTACAGAGAACTGTACAAGCTTCGTTCAACCTACATTGAGCCATTGCTTAAACTCTCAAAAGAGTCTCCTTTGGGACGCGTTCATACGTCGTTTATGCAAACGGGAACTTCAACAGGAAGACTGAGCTCAAAAGATCCAAATCTTCAAAATATTCCTGTAAAAACAGAGTTGGGACGCGAAGTGCGTGGTGGATTTGTTGCAAAAGAGGGGTATAAACTCATCGGCATCGACTACTCACAAATTGAGCTAAGACTTTTGGCACATTTTAGTGGTGATGAAGCGATGGTACATGCGTTTCAAGCTGGCAAAGATATCCATAAAGAGACAGCGCTGAAGCTTTTTGGCGAAGAGGAAGCGGCAGCCAAACGTGGTGTGGCTAAAAGCATTAACTTTGGTCTTCTTTATGGTATGGGACCCAAACGTTTGTCAGAAACGATTGGCATCACAACCAAAGAGGCAAAGAGTTATATAGAGAGCTATTTTGCAACGTTTCCAACCATTAAAAATTTTCTCACCTCAGTAGCAGAGAATGCTAAAAAAGAGGGCTTTGTTCAAACGTTACTGGGTAGAAAGCGTTTTTTTGACTTTGAACATGCCAATGGTATGCAATACGCTGGTTATCTTCGTGAAGCGGTCAATACCGTTTTTCAAGGCAGTGCTGCCGATCTTATCAAACTTTCGATGAATAAAATTATGGCAACGCTTGTGGACGATGAAGCAAAACTCTTACTTCAAATTCACGATGAACTTATCTTTGAAGTGAAAGAGGAGCGGGCAGAAACCTTTGCTGTGCAAGCACAAAAAGTAATGGAAGAGATTTATGCACTTAAAGTGCCACTTAAAGTATCGATTGCGATAGGCAATAATTGGGGAGAATTAAAATGATAGAGGTATTGCTATTGGCGTTTGCACTGAGTATGGATGCCTTTGCGGTTTCTATTGGACTTGGCGCTAAACAAAATGGGCATACCACTAAAGCCCTTGCCCTTAAATCTGGGCTCTTTTTTGGTATTTTTCAAGCCATAATGCCACTTATTGGCTACTTGGGTGGAAAAGGTGTTTTGGGGTTCGTCAGCAGTTATGCGTCGTATATTGCTTTTGGGCTTCTGCTTCTTATTGGTGCCAAGATGATCTATGAAGGGGTCAATGAGGGCGTTGAAGAGGAGATTGCGAAGATTACCAATAAGATTATGCTTACCCTTGCCATTGCCACGAGTATTGATGCTATGGCCGCGGGTTTTAGCTTGATGCTTTTGCCCCTTAATCCTTTTCTCGCCTGTGGTATCATCGGTTTGACAACATTTGTCATCAGTTTTATCGGTGTTTATGTTGGAAAATTGACAGGAACGTGGTTGGAGAGTAAAGCTGAGATTTTTGGCGGCGTGGTTTTGGTAGTGATAGGTTTTAGGATTTTATTTTTTTAGGAGAAGTTTGTCTTTAGTCAATCGCTAAAGACAAACGTGTATCGATTTAGAATTTGTAGTTTACGCCAACATAGTACTGAATAATTTTTTCAGCTTCAAGTTTGACATCGGCTCTATCTGTGCCATTATCGATTGAGAATGTATCCTTAACATCACTGATCATATAACGAACACCGATCTCTAACTCTGTATTTTTTGTAACTGAGTAAAGAAAACCAGCTTCTGGACCATAATTAAAGCCTTTTGGTTTATCAAGTTGGAGGTCTTTCGCAACATCAGTATCATATTTTGCTATGCTATAAGAAGCATTGACACCGATAAAAGGTGTCAATCCAGATTTATTTTTAAATAAGTAGTCATATCCTAAACCGAATGTATAGGATGATACGTCTTCTTTTTTGTTTTGATACGATACATTTCCGTAAATTCTACCAAAGTCAAAATATTTACCTACTTTGATACCTTCATAAGTACTATCAATAGTATCTTTATAAACACCTTCATCACTAATTCCTTTACTTGGCATATCAGAGTATCCAGATGTTTTAAGATGCATACTCATACCACCAAACTCTCCACCTACAAACCATTCGTTACCCGCTTCGGCTGCAATAAGCCCTGATAAACTTGCACACAGTAGTGATGCAACGATCAAACTTTTTTTCATAATTTTCCTTCTTGTATTTAAAGTGACCTGCAATTAAAGCATATTGATTAATTAAATACAAACAGTTATTACTAGTTGTATTTAAAAGAGTGCTAAAATAAGAATTTTTTTCTTCTGTGACGCATTCTGTGACGCGGAAGTACTACAATTAGTAGTATGAAATTCAAGCAACTAGCAAGAATAGATCAATCAGCAGGTTTAGCTGAACATAAATTGACATTAGGGAATATTATTTTGAAAACGGTTGAAAGTTTAGACGATGATTTTATTGAGAAGTTTCATCAGACTATTGGAAAAAATGTAAAAAAACTACGTGAACGCAAAGGGTATTCGCAGTTGGTTCTTTCTCAAACATTGGGGTACAAATCGGTTGGACTTATCTCGCAAGCTGAGATTTACCATAAGGGGCAACACTTTAATCTAGAGCATCTTTTGAAGATTGCTCATGTGTTAGAGTGTCACATTGAAGATTTTTTTCAAGAAAGTGTTGGCGAATAATTTTTAAGAATTTTCTCGCATATTTTATACTCAGGCATATGTTCGGCCACGCATTGCCAAAAGGCTTTTTGGTGGTGCTTATGGTCGATGTGTGAGAGTTCATGGATGACGATGTAGGTGATGCACTCTAAAGGCAGTTGTGCGAGGCTAAGGTTAAAGCTTAGCTCATTGGTATGCGAACAACTTCCCCAACGTTTTTTTGCCTTGCGAAAGCTAATTTTTGTAGGTTTCACACCCATTAAAAAACTCCACTCTTCAACAAGTCGTGTCACTAAAGGTATGGTTTTTTCTTTGTAAAAAGCTTCAGGTGATTGTTTTACATGTAATAAAATAGGTTCACCCAAATAAAGCACTTTTCCCTCTTCTTCAAAGAGAGAAGGCAGGGTTGTACGTGCTTTGGCAGCTCTCATTTTAGTGAAAATCCATTCAGCTTTTTGTAGGACTAAAGAGTGGATATACTCTTTGGGATAAGAGGGAGTTTTAACAATGACCCCTTTGATAGGGTCGATCTTAATGTAGAGATGTTTCAGGCGGCGGTTCATAATGATAGAGTAACAAAGCGTTTCGCCTTGATACTCTATAAAAGATGACATGGTTTAATTAAACCAGCTTTTTATTTTGTCAAAGACGCCTTCGTATTTCTCATCTTTGTGTTTTGTCTCTATGCCAAATTCTGCTTGGAGTTTTTCAAGTAACTCTTTTTGTTCTTTGGTGATTTTTTTAGGGTAACGAATCGAAATTTGAGCGATCATTCCACCTAGTTGATGGGTATGAACGTTTTTGACACCCTCTTTTTTGAAGATAAATTGCTGTTTATCTTTTGCACCCAGTGGGAGTTCAAGTTCAGTTTCACCACGAATGGTTGGAATTTTAATGGTTTCACCAAGCGCAACTTGCGTAAAAAATACCGGTACTTCAATGTAGATGTCATCATTATGGCGTACAAAGTGCTCATCTTCTTTGACGTGTACTAAGATATAAAGATCGCCTTTAGCGCCTCTTTCATCAATGTTTCCACGACCTGCAACACGAATGCGGTTGTTGTTGTCGATGCCTTCTGGAATATCGATGGTTACTTTGTCATCAACTTGGCTAAAGCCTTTGGCTTTACAGATTGGGCACGGATTGGTGACAACACTACCTTTACCGTTACACTCAGGGCACGTTTGTGAGAAAGTCATAAAGCCTTGGCGATAGAACACCTGACCTTTGCCTTTACACTCTTTACATGTTGCTTTTGATTTGTCTTTACTGCCTGTTCCATCGCAGATATCGCAAGGTTTTTTATAGGAGTAGCTAACCTCTTTTTTGGTGCCAAAAATGGCTTCGTTAAAGGCTAAGGTTACTTCGGCTTCTAAGTCTAGATTATATTTTCTATTTTGTTTTGAGCCGCCTCCGCCAAAACCACCACTGCTAAAGCCTCCACCAAAGACTGACTCGAAAATAGAGCCAAGATCGCCCATAATGTCTTCATAACGCATGTCGGAGAAGTGACTAAAGCCTTGAGAATCAAGCCCAGATTTACCATAACGATCGTATGTAGAGCGTTTTTGCTCATCACTTAAGACTTGATACGCTTCATTAATTGCTTTGAATTTTTCTTCAGCCTCTTTGTCGCCTTGGTTGCGATCAGGATGGTACTGTAGTGCTAATTTACGGTATGCTTTTTTAATCTCAGTAGCGTCTGCACTTCTGGTAATTTCTAATATTTCATAATATTCTAGATCCACGATTATTCTCTTTACATGTAAGATTTTGAAGATCAAGATTTTATCAAAATCTAGTTTAAAATTTGGTTGTTAAGGTACGTTAACAAACCGTTAAAAGGTCGTTAAGAGCAGAGGAGTAGTATTTCATCATAAAACTTTTAAGGAGTACACAATGAAAAAGACAATCTTAACGCTAGCAACTTTAGTTGCGCTTGGAACGACAAGCGCCTTCGCATTTGGTGGAGGTACCTGTCAAGGTATGCAACCCGATGGTATGGGAATGATGCAAGGTGGAGGAATGGGTGGTCAAGGTATGATGATGCACGGTAACAAAGGTGGCATGATGGGTATGCCTATGCTTCAACAACTCAACCTTACAGATGATCAACGTCATAAATTGGCTGTTTTGCAAAGTGAAATGAAGTTAGAAATGACAAAAATGCAAGATCCAAAGATGATGACAAAAATGCAAGATTTGATGACGGGTGAGAGCTTCAACAAAAAAGAATTTATTAAAATGCACAATGAAATGCATGAGAAGATGTTAGCACTTCAAGCAGATCATATGGAAAAAGTGTTTAATCTTTTAACCAAAGAGCAACGTGCTGAGCTGAAAACGCTTATGGCTCAAAAACCAATGAATAAACCCGCTACTGCAACACCTACAAGTAAATAAAAAGTTCAAATTTTACCCCTAAAGACCTCTTTGGAGGTCTTCTTTTTTTAAAAACAACTCAAATTCAGTATAATTATGAAAAACCTATAAGGTCATGGAATGATTAACGTTTTGATGATAGAAGATGATGCTGAATTTGCTGAAATCTTAAGTGAATATCTCGCGAAATACAATATCAAAATTACCAATTTTGAAGACCCTTATTTGGGACTGAGTGCAGGTGTTAAAAAATACGATCTTTTGATTTTAGATTTGACATTGCCTGGCATGGATGGTCTTGAAGTGTGCAAAGAGGTCGTGGCAAAGTATGATATTCCTATCATCATCTCCTCGGCTCGCAGTGACATTAGCGACAAAGTGATTGGTCTTCAAATCGGCGCAGATGATTACTTGCCAAAACCGTACGATCCTAAGGAAATGTACGCACGCATTCAAAGCTTGATTCGTCGTTATAAAAAAAGCTCATCTCTTGAAGAACAACAAGGTTCGAGTGTCTTTTCAGTAGACGAAAAACGCCATGAAATCTCTTTTAAAAATGAAGTGCTAGGGCTTACGCCTGCGG
Organism: Sulfurospirillum arsenophilum NBRC 109478; assembly: GCF_000813345.1. Taxonomy (NCBI): domain Bacteria; kingdom Pseudomonadati; phylum Campylobacterota; class Epsilonproteobacteria; order Campylobacterales; family Sulfurospirillaceae; genus Sulfurospirillum; species Sulfurospirillum arsenophilum. Next base: position 617,191 of record NZ_BBQF01000001.1, read on the forward strand.
AGTATGAGATACTCTCTTACATGATTAAACAAAATGGTTTTTCCATCTCTCGTGAGCAACTCGTTTATAACTGCAAATCGCTGAAAGATAAAGGCTCTAAAAGTTTAGATGTCATTATTGGAAGGCTACGTTCTAAAATTAATGATGACTCCAAAAACCCCGAATACATCCACTCTGTTCGAGGGATTGGGTATAAGTTAGTCGGATGATTAAAAACTCGATTCTAAACAAGATCAGCGCGATCTTTTTTCTTTCGCTTTTTTTATTGGCGATGTTTTTTGCTCTTTTACTGGAGCATCAAAGTGATAAAAACTTAGAAAATATGAAACAACGCCAACTCCAATCGGTCAATTATCTTTTAGTCATGTACCGTAATAACGTACAACCGGGAGATATTGAAGAGTACTTTAATAATTTTGGACTCAAAAAAGTTGCAAGTAAACATCTACGTGATTCAGTCCTTGCAAATGGGGTTGTCATCTTTCAAAAACTCTCACCCATCAGCCGTTTCTCATCCATCGTTTACAATGATCGTTACTATCTTTTTATCGATAATTTTGAATCCAGTGTGCTTTTAGAGAGTCAAGACTATAAAAATTTTAACGAGAGTTTATGGGTTGTTTTTGTCATTGCTCTGTTTATTTTACTCTACATGTATGTCTCTATTTTTAAAAGTATTGCTCCCTTAAAGACGCTAAGCTCGCAGATACGAAAGTTTGCCTGTGGGGATTTAAGCATTGAGTGTAAAAGTGAATCCAACGATGAAATTGGCGAAGTGGCAAATGAGTTTGACCGTGCTGTTAAAAAAATAAGCGATTTGGTCAATGCCCGTCAACTCTTTTTGCGTACCATTATGCATGAGCTTAAAACACCTATTGGCAAAGGGCGAATTGTCGCAGAGATGTTAGAGGATGCAATCGCCAAAAAACGTCTCATTAGTGTTTTTGGAAGACTGGATATGCTGATCTCCGAGTTTTCAAAGATTGAGCAGATTACTTCCAAGCGTTATGAACTTACGCTTCATGAGTATTCACTTTTACATGTAATCGATCAAGCGGTTGATCTTCTGATGCTGGATGAGAAAAAATGTGAAGAACAAGTACATATCGAAGGTGATTTTGATTTTAAAGTGAGCGTTGATTTTGAACTTATGGCATTGGCCATCAAAAATCTCATGGACAATGCGATGAAGCATAGCCTGAATCATAATGTTTTTGTAAAAAGTAAAGATCAAACAGTGATTATTGCCAACGCAGGCGATCCTCTTAAAATGTCTATCGATGAGTATTTTCAGCCTTTCGTCTCAGGGTCAAAAGCGTGCGGTAGTGGTCTTGGGCTGGGACTTTATATTGTTAAAAACATCATCGCTCAACATGGCTTAGAAGTCGTGTATAGTTATGAAGAAGGATTCCATCAATTTAGTATCGATTTTTCCAAAGGGTGTGCCGTATGATGCGAGGATTAGAGAAGTTTAATAAACTGGTTGAGGCATTTGAGAAACTTCCTACTGTTGGTCGAAAGTCAGCTGTTCGGTTTGCGTACCATCTTGTGTTAAACGACACGTTTTCTGCTATGAAACTTGCCAATGCTATTGAGAGTGCGATTAAAAGTATTCGAAAGTGTGAACGTTGTGGGGCTTTAAGTGAGCATGAAATTTGCGATATTTGTCTGGATGAAAGACGTGATGTCCAAAAACTCTGTATCGTTGAGAGTGCAAAGGACATTTTTGTGCTTGAAGAGCATAAACTCTTTGATGGGCGTTATTTTGTTCTGGGTGATTTGGAAGAGGAAACGTTGAGCCAGTTAGAAACCATCGTACAAGAGGGTGTCAAAGAGATGATCTTTGCGCTTACTCCTTCTTTAGCCAGTGATGCTCTTATTTTATTTATTGAAGATAAGCTCAAAAACCATACACTTCATTTTACCAAGATCGCACAAGGTGTGCCGACAGGTGTTCATCTTGAAAATGTTGATATGCTCTCTTTATCCAAAGCCCTCGAATCGCGTACGAAGATTTAAAACTATTTTTTAGTCTGATTGAAAAAAAAGTAACAATTTTTACCTAATTCTTTGGCGCTGTACATCGCTTTATCGGCATATAAGATGAGCTCTTCGGCATTGAGGGAGTCATCGGGGTAAAAACTGATGCCAATACTGGCGGAGATGTAAAGATCAATCCCATGAATGACAATCACTTCACTCATCGCTTCTATTATTCTTTTTAAAATAAGTTCACATTCTTGCGGATTTTTAAGATCGGTCAAAAGAGCTACAAACTCATCACCACCTAAACGTGCGACAGTCTCATTTTTACGTAATAACGAAGCAATCCGTTTAGAAACGGCAATAAGCAATTCATCGCCAATGCTGTGCCCATAGGTGTCATTGATCTCTTTAAATCCATCCAGATCAATGTACAAAACAGCTAAATAAGTGTTGTAACGTTGTGCCTCAGCGATGGCTTGGCTCAACCTATCCCAAAGCAACATGCGATTTGGAAGTGAGGTAAGGACATCATGATGGGCAAGGTGTTCGAGCTCTTTTTCATGCTCTTTGATAATGGTAATGTCTGTAAAAAGCGCTACAAAATTTTGAATTTCACCTTCGCTGTCTTTGACTGCACTGATAGTCAGCATCTCAGCGTAAATACTGCCATCTTTGCGACGGTTCCAAATCTCACCTTGCCAATGGCCAAGGGTAAGAATACTCTCCCACATTTGTGCATAAAATACCGTCTCTTGCCTACCGGATTTCATAATGCGTGGATCGTGCCCAATGATCTCATCCAGAGAATACCCAGAGTTACGTACAAAAGCCTCATTGGCTTCTATGATGGTGCCATAAGGATCTGTGATAATAATTCCCTCTTTGGCGTGCGTAAAGACATTGGCTGCGAGTTGTAGTTTAGCGTCGCTTTTACTCTTTTCAATTGCAAGGGCAATAAACTGTACTTCATCTTCGACGAGCTTGATCTCTCTTGGTGTAAGCGGTTGCTCTTGCAAAGAGCAGATCATCAAAAGCCCCAAAGGTTTCCCAAAAGCGGAGACAATAGGGTTTGCAAAGCAATGTTGCCTATCTTTTAAATGGAGATCTTGTGTTTTTTCATGCCACCATGACTCTTCATCAAGCGTACTAAACAGTACAGGCTGAGCTGGTAGGTGAAGAAGATGTGCTAAAAAGTGTTTATCACCTTCGGAAGCATCGATGAGTGTGGTGCTAAGAAGTTGAAGCTCATTTGAAGTAGCTCCCAGTATGAGTTTATGGTTGGTTTCATCAAACAACAGCATGCTGCATCCAATGCGATGGTGATGAATTGACTCGATGTCTCCTGTCATTACATGTAAAATGGTCGAAAGGGGTGAAGTATTTGCAATCATCTGTAAAATTTGTTTATGGTGCTGTTCACATTGTTGAATGTATTTACGTTCATCAATGTCTGCAATAACACCGACAAGTCCTATCTCTTCGCCTTTGGCATCGTAAAATCGTTTCCCCGTTAATTGTCCCCAAAAGCTACTACCATCGGTTCTGCAATAGACACGCTCCAAATCCACCGAAGAAATTTTACTGCCCAAAAGCGATAGCATTTTTTGGCGTCCAATCTCTCTTTCTGAAGTGTGGATGAGCTCTACATATTCTTTGTTGATAAGCTCTTCCAGTGGGTACAAAAACATCTCAGCCATACGTTGATTTGCATGCGTAATATGACCTTCCATATTGACTAAAAAGATAGCAACACTGGACGTATCAAGAATTTGTTTAAAAAGAATCTCTTGTTTGGCAAGATTTTCATTGACCTCTAAGAGTTCGCGTTCTGCATTTTTACGATCGGTAATATCATGAATAATGGAGAAAAGAACTCTCTTCTCTTTAAGATTGATAGGCGTTGAAAAAACTTCAACATCGCGCACTTCACCATTGGCAAGCTGATGTTTAAAGTTAAAGTAATTACGCTCTTCTTTAAGGGCACGTTGGCGTTCTTCTCTCACCAGTTCAGCGGGAAGTGTGTTAATCGTTGAAATAGACATGTGGGTGAGTTGCTCTAAGGTGTACCCATAGTAGTGTGCGGCAGCTTCATTGGCATTGAGAATTTTTCCATTTTCAGGATCAAGCAGCAACATGATGGAACTACTTTTGTCAAAAAAACGGTACAGCGCATTGTAGGCACTATCGTCTGATGAAAATAATGTATGAAATAGCGTTGAAATTAGGTTCATAAAAACTCTCTGCTGGGGAAATGTCACATCTATAATAGTATTAGTTTAACATAAAATTGACAATTATAAAAACGTTTTTTCAAATTTTTAAAATATTATAAATAGGCTAAAAATAAGTATTTCTCTGATGCTTAAAAGAAGGGCATTTATCCCTTGTTTACTTCGGTTACCATTCGATCTAAAAGAGTCAAAAACGCTTTGTATTTGACTTCTATTATTCTAAAATTATCCAAGGAATCTATGTAAATTTAAAATTCATTTATACTTGCAAGCTATAATCTTTAGTAATACTACAATTGAGGAGTTATACGATGAAATGCCCTGTATGTGGAACAGTTGATCTGTTAATGAGTGAAAGATCGGGAATCGAGATAGATTACTGCCCGCAGTGTCGAGGTGTTTGGTTAGATCGTGGTGAGCTTGATAAAATCATTGAGCGCTCAAGTGCTCCCGTTGCGCCAAATCCAACGCAACAGTACTATGGAAAAGCTGAAAAATCACATCAGCAACAAGGTCATTACAAGAAAAAAGAGAGTTTTCTAGGTGAGCTTTTTGATTTTTAGAGAATAGAAAGGACGTTTACATGTAAACGTCCTTTCAAAATGTTAGAGAGCATATTTTTTACGAAGTTCTTTTTTATCAACTTTACCAACACTGGTTTTATCAATACTTTCAACAAATTTTATTTTGAGCAGCATTCCTTCTCTTGCCATAATTCCTTTTTTAATAAACTCTTTGGCATGAAGCAGTAGCTCTTTATCGGTTATCACCTTTTGCGGATCAATGACCACAAGTGCAAGCGGTCGCTCACCCCATCGGTCATCCTCTACACCAATAACTGCAACTTCATTGACATACGGATGTTGGTTGATGATGTCTTCAAGTTCGAGTGAAGAGACCCATTCACCACCTACTTTAATGATGTCTTTGACACGATCGGTAATTTTGATGTAGCCTTTTTCATCTACATTGGCCATATCCCCCGTATGGAGGTATCCACCATGCCAGAGTAGTTCAGAATTTTTCTGGTCTTTAAAATAGCCTTGGGTTAGCCACGGAGAGCGCACGACAATTTCCCCCGTACTGATACCATCTCTTGGAAGAGCTTGCATTTGCTCATCTACGACGAGCATTTCTACTAATCCCATTGGGCGACCGGTTTTAATGCGTATAGTGCTCTGTGCATCATCGTCTAGTTCTAACATCTCAGGAGTGAGTTGTGCCACACTTAAAATCGGGCAGGTTTCGCTCATTCCATATCCTGTGAACATATCGATGCCTCTTGAGAGAGCCTCTTTGCACATGGCTTTCGGAAGCGATGCTCCTCCGATCATCACTTTCCATCTTTTCAGATTGACTTCATTGATTTTAGGAGAGTTAAAGAGCATATGCATGATGGTTGGAACACAGTGTGAGAAGGTGACGTTTTCTTTATCAATGAGCTCTAAAAGAAGGTCTGGCATATAACGCCCTGGGTAAACTTGTTTGACACCTAACATGGTTGCCACATAAGGCAATCCCCACGCATGGACATGAAACATAGGCGTGATGGGCATATAGACATCGCCTTGGTGGAAACATCCTTGCTTTGGAGCACTTCCGAGTGTGGAGAGCGCACCAAGCGTATGAAGAACGAGTTGTCGATGGGTAAAGTAAACACCTTTGGGAAGACCTGTTGTTCCCGTGGTGTAAAAAGTCGTTGCACGCGTATTTTCACTAAAATCAGGAAAGTCAAAAAAGTCACTCTGTTTTGCAAGAAGCTCTTCGTATTCACCTTTTACATGTAAAGAGGTTGGCGGAATTTTTTCATCATCAGACAAAACGATAAAGCTCTCCACATCAAGCCTTCCTTTGATCTGTTCCAGTACGGGTAAAAAATCGGTATGCGCTAAGATGATATCATCTTCGGCATGGTCAATGGTGTAGAGAATCTGCTCAGGAGCAAGTCTTATGTTGATCGTATGAAGAACAGCGCCAATCATAGGAATGGCAAAATAGCACTCCAAGTAGCGATGCGAGTCATAATCCATCACCGCTACTGTATCGCCTTCTTTTACGCCCATGGAGCTTAGCATATTGGCAAGTCTGTGAACGCGCTTCTTAAACGTAGCATAGGTAAAACGCTTCTCGCTACGATAGACAATTTCTTGGTTTGGATCAAAAGAGATGGGGGCGTTTAGGATGTTTTTAATCAGTAGCTGATAGTCATGCGCGTAAGGGTTGTTTAGTGTTTTTTCAAGTTGCACTATCTCTCCTTTAGGAAGATTTAGAGTTCAAAGGCAGGACGCATCAAAGATTCGATGGTTTTAAAGTCGTAATATTTGGAGAAGAAAAGATTGAAGGCAAGTACACCTTGGTACAAAAGCATCTCTTTACCATCTTTACATGTAAGATGACAGCTTCGCGCCAGTTCTAAAAAAGGGGTTGGTTTGTTATAAATGACATCAAAAGCGTATTTTGACTCTTTAAAAATAGTTTTTAAAAGTGCTTTATCACACGGGTACTCTTCATCCTTTAATCCAGCGGAGGTGGTATTGATGATGAGGTCGTAAGGTACTGGCGTGAAAGTTTCCCATGTTTTACATGTAAAGCCTTTAGACTCAAAAAATGCCAATCTGGAGGCGGATCGATTTAAAATCGTTGTTTCGATGTCGTGCTCTTTTAAGATCACAGCAATCGCCTTAGCCGTTCCACCTGCTCCTAAAACAAGGGCATTTCGAATGTATCCAAAACTTTTAATGGCTTCAAAAAATCCCTCAGCATCGGTGTTGTAGCCAATGACACGAGACCCTTCTCGCACTAAAGTATTCACCGCACCAATCTCTTTAGCAATGCCACGTACTTCATCACACTGAGCAAATGCCGTCTCTTTATGAGGTACGGTAACATTGGCACCTGCGAGTCTCATCGCATGAAAAGTAGAAAGAAGTTTTTCAGGCTCTGTGATGGCTTTTCGAATGTAGCAGCCATCAAGTTTGAGTGCTTGCAGTACGGTATTGTGGAGACGAGGGGAAATGGAGTGTGCAACAGGGTAGCCAAAGATACTAAAGAGTAACATACTAAAGGCTACTCTTTCAGATCATCTAAAGAGCTGGTCATGGCTCCTAATTTATTGGTTACTTCGAGGTATTCAAGTTCGGGTTGGCTATCCGCAACAATGCCAGCACCTGCTTGGAAAATAATCTTTTCATCATCCAAGTACGCGGTACGAATCATAATACAACTGTCCATATTCCCATCAAATCCAAAATAACCCGCAGCACCACTGTAAAAGCTACGCTTTAAGCCTTCAAAATCACTGATAAGCTCCATCGCGCGTATCTTTGGGGTTCCTGTCATGGTTCCAGCAGTAAAAGTCGCTGCAAAAAGATCGAACATATCATGCTTGACATCGAGTGTTGCTTCTATGTCGCTGACCATGTGCATGACGTGCGAATAACGTTCAACACGCATCATCTCTTTAACTTTCACACTGCCTACTTTGGCGACACGTCCAAGGTCATTACGTCCAAGATCGATGAGCATCAAATGTTCAGCTCGCTCTTTTTCATCAGACAACATCTCTTTTTCGTACGCTTGGTCTTTCTCATAGGTTGAACCGCGTTTGCGTGTTCCTGCGATTGGACGAAGCAAGATATGCCCATCTTTAAGACCTACCATCACTTCAGGAGAACTGCCGATGATGGCAAACTGCGGATACGAGAGATAAAACATATAAGGTGATGGGTTTTTTTGGCGTAAAATGCGGTAAAAACTGAGGCGATCAATTTTCGTGTATTGGGTGAAACGATTTGACATCAAAATCTGAAAAACATCACCACTGCGAATCATCTCTTTAGACTTACTCACCATTTCAAAAAAGTGTTCTTTCGAAAAAGCAAAGTTTCCTTTAGTTTTATCGACATGAGCCGTTTGAATAGGAATATGAACATGTGGCTCTTTGAGTGTTGCCTCAATTTTATCCATTTGCTCTGCGATGCTTGGCACAAAGGTTGTTAAGATAAGTGTATTGGACTTATGCGAAAACGTACACACCAGTTTTGGTCGCATCAGATCAATGTCGGGGATGTTAATTTCATCTTTGAGTGGATCCATATGGGCGCTCAAGCGTGGCTCAAAAATCTTCACCGCATCATAACCGATGTAACCAATAAATCCGTCCACAAAGCCAACACCTAGCTCTTTTGCATGGTTTTGATAGAGTGATTTATCAAGCTCTGCATAGCGTTTTTTGAGGTAGGTAAAAGGATTTGTACCCAAGTCATGTGAAACGCCTGTTTCATCGATATGGACACTTGCATTGTTTTGGTGAATGACGCGCTCGCGTGCACCAATAAAGAGAAAGCTAAAGTTGCCATCATTGTTGTTGATGGCACTTTCAAACAAAAAGCAGAGCTCACCGTCAAAGTAGCTCTGCAATTTTGCAAAAATCGTAATGGGGGTGAGCTGATCGAAAAGAATTTTACGAGAGGTTAGCACCTTACTTCACCCTATAAATAAATGCATTTTTATTGACACTCGAACGGATAAGGCTAAGCGCATTCTCTGCTTCTGCTGAAGTTGCATAAGGTCCAATAAGCAGTTTGACTACTTTATTGCCATTGACCACAGTAGAGTATTGTTTACAATCAAATCCTTTAGATTTGATGTCACTCAACTGTTTAGCATCAGGAGCAGTTGCGACAGCACCTACTTGAACATAAATGCCAGGCGTTACGTTGCCACTTCCGGAAGAAGAGCTTGCACTTGGAGTCGACACTTCGGTACTACGAAGTAACGGTTGTGTTTTAGGTTCTTCTTTTACTTTGGCAGGAGCGGTCTCTTTCACTTTAGCCGGCGCAGCTTCTTTAATAGGTGCTGTCACGGGAGCTGTTGTCTCTTTCGCTTTTGAATCAGCACCTTTAGCATCTTCTTGTTTTTGTGCTTCTTTTTCTTTAAGGGTTTTGATCATATCTTCAAAACTCTCTTTTTTAGGGTTCTCTTCAATAATCGGCACTTGTTTAAAGAGTTGGTCATCTTTAGGAATTTGTGTCTCTTGCGTCGGTTCTGGCGGTAAAATTAACTTAGAAGTATCTTTTTCGCCTTTGTTTGCTACTTTCATGCTTGCGAGTGCGACTAAAAAGACAAGAATCAAAAAAGCAACTAAAATAAGGATACGCTTCATTTTAAGGGTTTTACCATCCCCTTTTTCTAACACAATATCGCTGAGTTCATTTCTATTTTCCATCGGTTCTCCTTAGAATGATGTTGTAACTACATATGCTTCGACCAAGAAGCGCCTCGCTCTTTTTGGTACAAGTCATAAGGCAATGCCAAAATGTTAAACTCTTTTGGAAGTTCCTGTGTTGGAAACATTCTCCATTCACGTGGAAGCTTCTGAGAAAGCTTAGCTGAGAGCATTTTAGCGATCTGATACCCCTCTTGTAAGGTAGTATGACCTTTATGAACATACAGATGTAGGTGACCTTCCGTTTTACTTTTATAAGCAGTAAAATTGATGAATCCCTCTTCTCTAAGCAAAAGTTGTGCCCTATGCCAAAATCGCTCGGTATTTCTTCCATTATAGTCAAAAACAATGTTTTCAACTTTATCAAAGCGGTTAATAAGCGAATGAGCAACGGTGATTTTCCCATCAAGATGATCTTTGATGATACTGTTGCTCAAAGGCTGATCAATACGCTCATATTTATCAAAAAAGACTCTCCCTCCAAAATCGATCTTTTGGACAATATTGTCACGTTTGATCCAATAGTGGTCGGTAATCATTTTGATGAGAGAGACGTCAATATTGTACATAATTTCCCTTAGTAGGTTGGTCTGTCATAGATAATAAAGTTGCTTGCCAATGCTTTCATCTCTGCTTTAATTTTTACATGTAAAGCTTCGTCGTTAATATTATCAAGAACATCTGCAATTTTGTTTGCGATGATTTCAAACTCTTTCTCTTTCATACCACGCGCTGTTAAGGCAGGTGAACCGATGCGCACACCACTGGTGACAAATGGACTTCTGGTCTCACCTGGAACGGTGTTTTTATTAACTGTAATACCCGCATGGCCAAGGGCTAGGTCAGCCTCTTTACCGCTAAATTCTTTGTTCAGGAAAGAGACAAGGACGAGATGGTTGTCCGTACCACCACTCACGATGTCATAACCTCTTTTAATCAGAACGTCTGCTAAAACTTTCGCATTGGCACGTACTTGTTTTGCGTAAGTTGTCCACTCTGGTTTCAAGTTTTCAGCAAAACCAACCGCTTTGGCTGCAATAACATGAACCAATGGTCCACCTTGAATACCAGGGAAGATAGCGCTATTAACTTTTTTAGCAATCTCTTCATCGTTGGTAAGGATGATACCACCACGAGGTCCTCGAAGTGTTTTATGCGTTGTTGATGTGACAACGTGGCAGTGTGGGAATGGACTTGGATGCTCACCTGCAGCCACAAGACCGGCGATGTGTGCGATGTCTGCAAAAAGGTATGCACCGACTTCATCTGCGATCTCTCTAAATTTAGCAAAATCAATCTCGCGTGGGTACGCACTTGCACCACACACAATCATTTTAGGTTTAACGATATGCGCAATCTCTCTTACTTTGTCATAATTAATGCGACCATCAAGTTCAACACCATAGAAGAAACTTGAATAGGTTTTACCTGAACTGCTCACTTTGGCACCGTGTGTTAAGTGACCACCATGGCTTAGATCCATACCTAAAATTTTGTCAAATGGGTTAAGAAGCGCTTGGTAAACACCTTGATTGGCTTGGCTACCTGAGTTTGGTTGAACATTGGCATACGTACAACCGAAAAGTTTACACACTCTGTCAATCGCAAGTTGTTCAACAGCATCTGCAAATTCACAACCACCGTAGTAGCGTTTTGCAGGATAACCCTCAGCGTATTTGTTGGTGAAAACACTGCCCATTGCTTCCATAACAGCAGGGTATGTGAAGTTTTCACTGGCGATCATCTCAAGATGGTCACATTGGCGGTGTAACTCTTTTTCAATTATGTCGTAAACAACAGGGTCAACGTTTTTTAAAATACTCATTTTTATTCCTCATCTTTTTGTGTTTGTTCATCATTGTCATTCAGCGGCTTCATTGCTGGGAAAAGAATGACATCTTTGATCGATAGCTCATTGGTTAAAAGCATCGTCAAACGATCAATTCCTAAACCTTGTCCTGCGGTTGGTGGTAAACCATACCCTAATGCTTGAACATAGTCTTCGTCCATTTCATGGGCTTCATCATCACCTGCATTTTTAGCCTGCAACTGTTTTGCAAATCTCTCATATTGATCCAAAGGATCATTAAGTTCATTAAATCCATTGGCGATCTCTCGCCCAGCAATGAAGAGTTCAAAACGCTCTGCAATGTTTGGATTGGCTTCACTTCTACGAGCGAGTGGGCTAATTTCAATTGGGTAATCAATAATAAACGTTGGATTAATCAGTTTTTCTTCCACAAAAAGATCAAAAAGTTCTTCGTAGAGTTTACCAAGACCAAGGTTGGCTTCAACGCTAAAACCTTTGTTTGTAATATACTTGATAATTTGAGCGCAATCATCTAAAATCTCATCTGGAACGTCGCCAATTTCACTGAGTGCTGCTCTAAAGGCAATTTTACGAAATGGTTTTGAAAAATCAATCTCTATTTCGCCATAAGGAAGCTTACGAGGAAGTTTAAGTTTTTTAAGCAACACGTCAAACATCTCTTCGGTTAAACGCATTAAATCATGGTAGTTATGGTACGCCCAGTAAAATTCAATCATCGTAAATTCAGGGTTATGAGTTTGATCCATACCTTCGTTTCTAAAGTTACGATTGATTTCAAAAACGGCTTCAAAACCACCTACAACAAGGCGCTTGAGGTAAAGTTCAGGTGCAATTCTAAGGTAACGATCCACACCTAAGGCATTGTGATGCGTGACAAATGGCTTGGCATTTGCACCACCTGCAATGGGATGCATCATCGGTGTTTCAACTTCTAAGAAGTCTCTCTCTTCAAAGAAGTGGCGAATTTCGCTAACGATTTTGCTTCTGATCTTAAATGTTTTGCGAACATCTGCGTTCATAATCATATCAAGGTAGCGTTTGCGGTATCTAAGCTCTTTATCTTGAAGGCCATGAAACTTCTCAGGAAGTGGCACAATCGATTTGGTTGCAACATCCAATTTTTTTACATGTAAAGAAAGCTCACCCGTTTTAGTGACGAAAGGAAACCCTGTTACACTGATGATATCACCGACTTCAACCAGCTTTTTGGCTTCATCAAACCACTCTTCACCAATCGACTCACGGCTAAAATAGATTTGTAATACACCTTGTTCATCTTCAACTTTGGCGAAGGCTGCTTTACCCATATGGCGTAAAAATTTGATACGTCCTACAACGGTATTGGTCTTGTGCTCATCGCGTTTGAGTTCACTCTCAATCACATACTCATAACACTCTAAAAACTCTTTGGTGCTGGTGTCTTTGATAACATTATGTCTGTAAGGGTTGCGACCAAGAGCTTGGAGCGCTTTTCCCTTCTCGATACGTTGTTGTTGGTATTGGTCTTGAAATATCAAATCTTTTCCTCTTTTCTAATGTTTACTTCTCTTTAGCACATTCTTCGCAAAGACCACGTAATTGCATCAAATGGCTGGTAATTTTAAAACGATTCGCTTGTGCGATTTCAAGTTGTAGTTGTTCGATTTTATCATTTTGAAATTCGATGATGAGACCGCAACTTTTACAGATCATATGGTCATGGTGAGGTTTGTTGGCAAGTTCAAATTTTTTACCTGCAACGCCAAACGAGATAGAAGTGACCATATGTGACTCTTCCAAAAGGTTGAGTGTACGATACACCGTAGCGATGCCAATGTTAAGTTCAGGGTAAGTACTTTTCAGAAAAATATAAAGATCTTCGGGTGTAAAATGATCATTTTTTTCGTACAGTGTTTTTAAAACAACTTCACGTTGCTTTGTAAATTTTAGGCTATTGTTTTTCAACAACTCTTTAAAGTTTGTGAGTAAAGAGTTGTATTCAAGATTTTCAAATGTACTCATTCTGACCTCTTTTAAGGGTTTGTTTTATCTTTAGGCTGAAGGCTTTCAAACATAGCGTTTGCATCAAGCTTAACAATGTAGTTGCCCGTTTCCAAAAAGAGTGGGAACATCATGCTATTCGCAACATAAGGTTCGATTTTTGATTTGATAAATGCAATGTTGCTCAGTGTGACTGCCAGCACGGCAAAAACCAAAAATATTTTCATGCTACCAACAACAAAACCAGCAAGTTTATCGATCATACTTAGACCACTTAGACTTAATGCTTGTGCAATCAGATAGCCCAAAAAGATACATGTAATCCAAACAACAATTAAAACCGCAATAAAACCAAAAAGATAAAGTGATGCTTGGTTACTAAATGCAAAAAAATGACCGCTAATCATTTTACCCGCTTCTGAGGCGTAGCGTGAAGCAAAGTAGATACCACCGATGATGCCTAAAAGTCCAAATACTTCTTTGACAAAGCCGTTAATAATGCCTTTAATACCTAAAATAAGAACTAAGGCTAAAGAGATAATATCAAACATGGAAACATTCGCCATTACTGTGCGCTCCTAAAACAATTTTTACCACTTCGCTTTGCTTCATACAACGCTTTGTCCGCTTTGTCTAAAAGATCTTCAGCACTCATCGAGTGTTTATGCGTACAAATGCCAGCACTGAGCGTTAAATGAATGTCATGGTTTTTGTAAAGTAATTTACTATCGCTTGTCTCTTTGATAATACGTGCTACAATTTTAGTCGCCTCATCGAATGAAGTGCGATTTAAAATAACCACGAACTCTTCGCCACCATATCGGTAGATGCGTGTTCCTCTACGAAGTGAGTTTTGAATAAGTTTCGATAAAAAGATAAGCGTTTTATCGCCTGCGATGTGACCAAAAGAGTCGTTGATTTGTTTAAAATCATCGGCATCAAACATGACAAGATGCATATCCATGTCTTTGTCTTTACCAAAACTCAGCACCTCTTCGAGGTCTTTGACCAAAACTCTTCGGTTGTGTGCTTTGGTTAAAGGATCGATATTGGATTCGCGCTCCAATCGTTCAACTTCGAGTTTAAGCTTTACAATCGTTTCATCGGCAGCTTGCAGTTCATGCAAGATTTTACCTTGAAAACTATCGAAGGCTTGCAGAACTTGTTTTGTGTCAACGCTTTCATAATCTTTTTTGATATTGTCAATATTGATTGCTGTTTCATCGGAGATAAATTTGAGGTTATCATTGGTTTTAACAAATGCTTCTAACCCTTTTTTCATCAAACCAAAGCATGTTTCGCTGACCATCTCTTCTTGTGAGGCATTGGAAAAAAGATAACTGTGCTTTTTTGAAATATCAATCATCTCAGCGTCACCGCTTTTTTGCATGGTTTCAACAAAGGTATCATGATAATATTTTGGATAAGGAGGAATGTTTAAATCTTTAAGTTTTGCAAAGGTTTCTTCTGCAATTTGAAAAACCATTTCTGCGATATGATTACCATTGTTCATGACCATAGGTGCCTTTTTACCCATTATTTTAGAGTTTTTTGTGCTTTAGTATAGCTTGAATAAGCTGTAATATTAGTAAAACTTCTTTTAAATTCCCAGATTGTTCAGGAGCTCTTGCGGTTGAGTTGAGTATCGAATGGCATCTTCTTTGGTAATGAGATTGGCTTTTAAGTTTTTCATCATGGCTTGTGTTTGGGTGATCATGCCTGTTTTTTGCTGATTGAGTTGCATTTGAGAGTAGAGTTGATGAATCTTGTTTTCCCGAATCAAGTTTGCAATCGCAGCATTATTAATCATAATTTCATGAATGGCAACCCTGCCTCCACCAATTTTGGGAAGTAAACTTTGCGAAATGACAGCATGCAATGACGTTGCCAACATATTACGCACTTGTACTTGTTCGGCACCTTCAAAGCTATCGACAATTCTGTTAATGGTTTGAACGGCAGAATTGGTATGAAGTGTTCCTAAAACCAAGTGACCCGTTTCAGCAGCCGTAATCGCTGTGCTAATCGTCTCTTGATCGCGCATCTCGCCAACTAAAATAATATCGGGATCTTGTCTCAGTGAAAACTTGAGTGCTCTGGAGAAACTTTTAGTATCTTCACCCACATTTCGATGGGAAAAGAGACATTTTTTATTGGTATGAATAAATTCCACTGGATCTTCAATGGTGATGATATGGCGATGTTCAAAAAGATTGATTTCATTTAAAAGTGCTGCAAGTGTTGTTGATTTACCACTTCCTGTGGGACCAGTGACTAAAATAAGCCCTTTTTCGCGATTGATAAGTTCTTTGAAGACAATAGGCGTATTAAGATCATCCAAAGAGGGAATATTAATAGGGATAATCCTAAAAGCAGCCGCGAGTTCGCTATTGATCGTGTAGTAGTAGTTAGCACGAAAACGACCAATATCGGGGAACATAATGGCAAAGTCGAGCTCTTTTTCCTCTTCAAGTTTCTTTTTTTGTTTATCCGAAATGAGGGTATAGCAGAGCTCTTCAATGACATTGCCACTTAGTTTTTCCATATCAAGAGGAACGAGTTTACCGTCGATTCTAATTTGAGGTTCACTCCGACCTACTAAGTGTAGATCGGACGCTTTATAGGCGACCACATTTTTTAACAATGCTTTAATGTTGAGTGAACTCATAATTTTCTCTCTTTAATGTGGGGCTTATTCGATGATTTTAGGAACGACAAAAAAGCCACTTTCACTTTGTGGCGCATGCTTTAATATAGTTTTAATAATTTCGTTATTCACACTAGGAATATCTTCACGAAAGGGTGTACCACCACTGAGTGTGGAACAGGTCGCCTCTTCGCCATCAAGATTAAGTTCATTAAGGTTTTCAACAAAAGAGACAATTTCACTCAGCTGGTTAATGACACCTTCTCTTTTCTCATCACTAATTTTTAAAGAAGAAAGTTTCTCTAATTTTTGGAGTAGTTCATTATCAATTTTCACTGTTTAAATCCTTAAATCTTTTTAAAAAATAATTATAGCAAATTCTCTTTGGGTGGATACTGAAATGGTATTAGACTTCTATTAGTCCCTTTTTATATTTCTTGTGATAAACTTTGTTACGTTTTTTTAAAATCGCTTATTAAGGATAGTGTTTGGGACTCAAAGAGAATATTAATGCGGTCAAAGAAGAGATTAGCACCGAAGAGCAGTTCCTTGAGGGAATGATCAAAAGTGAGCGTTTCTTTAAGCGTAATAAAAAATATATCATCGCAGCATTGGTGCTTCTCGCTTTTGGTGCTGGTGGATATGCTATCAATGATGTTATGGCTGGAGCGCGTTTGAAAACTTCAAATGCTGCCTATCAAGCACTTCTTAAAGATGCGAACAATACGTCTGCGCTTGAAACTCTCAAAGCGAAAAATCCAAAGTTGTACCAGATGTTTATCTTTGAAACAGCGCTGGCAAAGGGTGATGTTGAAGCACTCAAAAGTGTGTCACTTTCGAAAGAAAATCCTATTTTAGCAGATTTGGCAACGTATCAACTTTCACAACTTGATGCTAATGCAACACCAAAAGGAGAACTTCTCTCCGGTATGGTACTTCTGCAAGAAGGATATGAATTGCTCAAAGAGAAGAAAGTAGAAGAGGCGAGGTTGAAATTTGCTCAGATTGAAGCGAGTTCTCCACTTAAACAGATTGCAAAAAATCTAGAACACTATCAAGGTTTGAAATAATGAGATACACAAAAATTGTTTTTTCACTTTTAACTTTATTATTGGTTGTAAGCGGCTGTGGCACAAAACGTCAATACTTTGAACCAGAATCCGTTTCGGGTAAATTAAGTTATGATGGTTCTCTTCCTGGAACCATTGTTGACGCAGTAAGAGATGGTGCAACACTGTCAAATGGACAAGTCATTACTAAAAAAGGGCTTTCTAATGTTGTCTTGCCAGAAAAGTTTGTTTACCTTACGGAAGATAAAGGCAGATACGTTGCTGCTTCAAAATGCGGTGCTTTACAAATTGTAGATGCGAATAAAAAAGTGCTTTTTAGCAAAGAGTGTAGTGTTTCTGTCGCTTCTGCAGCACTTAAAGGAAATCTCCTTGCACTTGTTCTAGGTTCAAATGAACTTGTTTTGATTGACATTAATAATGATGGTAAAGAGTTGATGCATCTTAAACAAGATAATGTTTATGTTTTAGATTCTCGTATTGCTGCTCCTTATTTTTTAGGTGATTTAATTGTTTTCCCAACATTGGATGGTAAATTGGTAATTGTCGATGAACAAAGTAAACAGCCAATTCGTGACGTTGTCGTTAGTAATGAGAAATTTTTTGGCAACATCATCTTCCTTCAAGTTTTAGGCGATCGTTTGGTGGCTGCAACAAAAAGTAAAGTTGTTTCTATCAGTCCAAAATCTATCAATTTCTTAGAGACAGAAGTTAAAGATGTTATCGTTCTTGAAAATCGTATTTTTGTCTTTACGAAAGATGGTCGTGTGATTCTTGCAAATGCAGATCTTAAAACACTGAAAGAACGTAAATTTCCTTTTGCAACCTTTGCTGGAACCATTTACGGTGATTTTGTTTATATGATTGAAAAAGGTGGTTATGTGATCGCGACCGATTTAGATCTCGTTTCAACCAATGTCTATAAACTCCCTGATGAAATTGAGAGTCACGTCTTTACAACAGGTGATACACTTTACTATAAAAATCACTTCTTCAAGCTCAATCGTAAACAATAGGAATTGGGTTGTGTTGTCATCATGAAAGAGATGTTAGAGCGCATTTGTCGCAAACAGGTCGTTTTTACATCTCTGGACGTGGTGGATCCCAAAGTGCTCCATACTCGCAAAAAGCTCGCTATTTTTAGCGGGGTTGATCGAAAATCCTTTTATCATCTTATTTTTCGTATCGAGCAAAAGAGTCGATTTTTACGTAAACACGTGGATGAGATTTTTGAACTTTGCAAGACATTAGAGTTACATGTAAAACATAATTACAAGCATAAACATCTGCTTTTAAGCGCACCTTTATGCTCTAAAGCTGCACTACTTCTTCAAGAAAATGGTTGGAAGGTTTACGATGATCTTATGTGATATAGGGAATTCCAATGCTGATTTTTACCAAGATGGTAAAGTATGGACTCTTTCGCACAAGCAGTTTAAAGAGTTTTCTACGAAAGAAAAAGTCTATTATATTTGCGTGAATGATACTATTAAGAGCACACTTCAAAACAGACATAATTTTATTGATTTAGAGCCTTATTTTGAATTTGACACCATTTATCAAGGGATGGGCATTGATCGTATTGCTGCATGTTGTACCATTGAAGATGGTATGATCGTTGATGCAGGGAGTGCCATTACCATTGATATTATGTCTGGTGGTATGCATCTAGGAGGGTTTATTTTGCCTGGTTTGATTGCTTATGAGAAGTGTTATGCTTCGATTTCACCACGATTAAACCTACAAATTAATCCTAGCGTTGCACTCGATGCCTTACCTCAAAAAACAAGCGATGCTATTTCGTATGGTGTGGTTAAGTCGATTGTAATGCTTTTGGAAGTTACATGTAAAGATAAACGGATCTTCTTTTTGGGTGGAGATGGAAAATTTTTCTCTAAATTTTTTAGTAATGCGATTTTTGATCGAACGCTTATTTTTAGAGGAATGCTTAAAACGATTAAAGAAGCACAGTTAGAATAGTAGAAATTTCTGCCTCATCAGAGGCAAGCTTTAGCGCCACAGCAGCTAAGCGTAGGTTTTTTGGTTTTGCCTAAAAACCGTGATCAAAAATAGTAAAGGGATGAAAATGTTAACAGTGGCATTGCCAAAAGGCAGAATTGCAGAAGAGACGTTAGAAATTTTTGAAAAAATTTTTGGAACAGCCTTTCGATTTGATGATCGTAAATTAATTTTAGAAGCGGATGGATTTCGCTTTTTATTGGTACGCAACCAAGACGTTCCTGCGTATGTCTTACACCAATCTGCTGATATTGGTGTCGTAGGATTGGATGTTTTAGAAGAGAAAGATGAAGATTTACTTCGCTTGCTTGATTTGGGCATTGGAAAGTGTAAAGTGTGTGTGGGTATCCAAGAGGGCAAAGAGATTGATTACAGTGCACCTGAGCTTAAAGTAGCGACTAAAATGACCAATATTGCTCAGAAGTATTTTTCTAAAAAAGCGATGGCGGTTGATATTATTAAGCTGTATGGCTCTATCGAATTAGCGCCGCTTGTTGGGCTTTCTGACGTGATTGTAGATATTGTTGAAACGGGAAGTACGATGAAACAAAATGGACTCAAAGTGGTTGAGACTATTTTAGATTCATCGGCGTATTTGATTGCGAATAAAAATAGTTTTATTGAGAAAAAAGAGGAAATTACCTCTTTATATCATCAGATTAATGCGGTGATTCACCAAGCCCATTAATGGACTTGGCTCGTGGCGCCATTGCGTGTCATAAATGAGGTCACGAGCATTTCCAGGTCACCTTTGCTGATCGTATTGGCTAAAATTTTGTCAAATGCTGGTTGAAAGAGTGGATCTTGTTCATTAGGATTCACAAACATAATCGTGTGAATATGCCCAAGATGACGCGCTGCTTCTACCTCATGAATGAGCTCTAAAAATGCTTCTGCATCTCCTTCTAGTATCTCACAATCAAAAAGAATCATGCCGTAATGATTCATGATCATTTTGCGATGAAATTCACAGTAAGTGAGAGCGGTATCAACCGATTGACACTGCTTTGAAAGAATGGTTGCAAAGATTTTTGTCTCAATAGGACTCTTTTTGCACACTAAAATCTCCCACACTTCATCAGGCTCTTCGATAGTGATATGATCGTTTTTAATGCTACTTGTAACCTCTTTGTAAAGCGATGTATCGGTAGTAGATTGCTCCTCTTCTTCCTCTTCGAGAGCTTCTTCATCCTCTTGATCGTCACTGTTTTTGGGTGCTCTTTCTTGTGAAAATGTATTGGAAGGGATAAATCCAGCGAACAGTAACAAAACGGCGATTACCCATGTTGCCGCAGCGCTGATAAGTTGTGCAAGTGCTTGATGATACTGGTTTAGCAATGCAGTATTGCGCGCATCGTCGATAAGTTTTGCGTAACGCTCAAAGAGCTCTATTTTTTGATTTAAAAGCATGACCCATGTGTAGGGATCTGTAAGATAATCACCGCTTTGAGAGGTTGTTACAATTTCTGCTTTGGATTGAGTGAGTCTGTTTTCCATTTCAAGTATTTCAGAAGATTGTTGGATTTTTTCAAGTTGTGAACGTACATTTTTATCGCTAATAATGGAGGGTTCAAAAGGCTCTGTTGCCGTAAACATTTTCATCCACAATGTGACCTCTTTTGACTCAAAAGGAAGGTAACGTGTGAGTGTTTTTGCGATAAAATCACGCTCTTGGGCAAGATACTCTTGATGTTGCAGTAGAATAAAATGGGTGTGCATCAAATTTTCCACACCATCAATCATCGGGGATGTACGGGTTAATGTGGTAACTTCTTGGTATAAAAAGCGGTTAATTTGTGCGTAGTAGTCAAAAAACATACGATTAAAATCAATAGTGTTATTTTCAACAACATGTCGCATCTCAGCGAGTTTTGTTAAATAAGCAACGACGGATTGAATATTGGGAGAGAGTGTATGTGTTTGATAAAAGTCGTGAAAAGTTTTCATCGCTTCATTAACAAGGACATGCTGTGTTTGAAGCGCCTCTTTTGAGGCACTATCCGTGCTATTTAGAAGTAGCGTAGCGCTCAATTCTCGCTCTTTAGAGAGCGTTTGGGCTAAGTGTGTTAAAAGCGAGGTATTTTCAAGCGTGCTCTCAACTTTGCGCGTTGCATCAAGATTGATGTAGGATATATAGAGTAAATAGCTTGAAACAACAAACAAAAGAACCAATGGATAGTGACTTATAAGGCGGAGCATTCTGTTGAGTTGTGATTTCATCGACTCGCTCCTTTACTCTGCTTTACATCGTTCACTGAAATTTTATAGATAGCAGCGACTTCTTTACATGTAAAACTCTCTTTAGCCCCTTCTTGAAGTAGCAAAACAGCGCTTTCATGCTTGATACGGCTTTTAAGGTAGGCTTCTGCAAGGTAGCATTGTGCTTTGACATTGCCTTTGATAACGGCTTGTTCTAAGTAGGTAATGGCAGTTGGAAGGTGAACATCAACCCCTTCACCTTTAAGGTACATTTTTCCGAGATAAAAATTTCCTTGAATGCCATGCTCTTCTTGAATGGAGCGTTCAAAAAGCGTCTTAGCTTGTAAAAATTGATTATTTTTGTAGGCATTCATCGCTTCGGAAAAGGCATCAGCAAAGCTAAAGCTGACGAGACAACACAGAGCTAAAAGTAATTTCATGCAAGTTGCTCCTTAAACGTCTTAATGGCAGCTCTTAGGTTAATAAGTGCTTCTACATAAAGAGCATCATTATTATTCCCGATGAGTGCTTCTAGGGTTTGAAGTGGACGATACAGTGTAGCAATGCGAAGTTCTCTCGTACTGTTTTTAAGCATACTGATCTCTTTATGCGCTTGCGAGAAGCCTTCTTGTTGCACGAGTGTGTCAATATGTGCAATACTCTCATCTAATGATGCCATATATGTTTCAATTTTTTGCGACATCGTGTGTAGATCCATACCCAGTTTTTGTGCGTGTAGTGCGAAATCATATAATGGATTTGTCTTTACATCTGGTATCTCAAAATCAAAATCTTCTGAACGAATTTGATCAATGGAGTGATACTCAAACGGATCGATCGGTAGCTCTTTGGGCGTATTGTCACTCTCATCTGATTTGTGGAGAGGCGGTTTGGTGAGCTCTAAAGCATAATAGAAGTTGCTCTCTTCTTCGGAAGACGATTTTAAGTGGATTTCACTGATTTTAACACCCGCTTCGATACGTTTTCCCTCTTCATGCGTTTGAATCAAAATTTTTTTATCAGCAGCCCCGCTGTAACGAAAATAATCAATCCATGAAAAATCAGTGGAAGCGCAGACATACCCCTCTTGTTCAACCAACAACTCTTTAAAGTCTTGATGGAAGCGGTAAAACTCTGCCATATCTTCAAAACCAAAAAGCATCAGCTCATAGGAGCCAAGACCAAGAAACTGACAGTTTTGATCGTACAGTATCAAAGAGCATCCTTGTGTTAAGATGAAAGTTAATTGTATCTTAAAGTGACTTAAATGCGAACTATCTTGGTAACGCCTCAAACAATGCAGTTCCCAATTTTATGCCAACAACATGAGACAACTCCTCTTTGCTAGCGCAATAGATGGCTTCAAATGTTCCAAAATAAAGAAGCAATTTTTTGATGGTTGCTGCACCGATTCCATCTATAGTTTGAAGCTCCAAACTCATATCGCGTCCTCGTTTTTTCTTCTGATGGTAGGTGATGGCAAAGCGGTGAGCCTCATCACGAAGTCTTTGAATAAACTGTAGGCGCTTATCGCTTGGGGGCAGTTCAAAGGATTGATTTTGATTGTATAAAAGATCGTGCGCACTGCCTTTGGCACGGTTCGCTTTTGCATCGCGTTTCTCTTTAGCAATGGCGAGTAAATCGACATGTACCCCTTTTTGAGAAAGCAAACTTTTGGCTAATTTGAGAATCGTCTCACCACCATCCAGTACCCAAAGATCGGGTGCAGATTCTTTGGAAAAATCATTGATACGACGCTCCAACATCTCCCTCATTTGGGCATATTCATCGGCATGGTGTAGTTCATAACGACGGTAACTGGACTTATCAAATCCTTCATCCCACACAACCATTCCACCCACAGGAGACTTGCCTCCAAGATGGGAGTTGTCAAAAATCTCGATACGTTTAGGAAGTGATGTAAAATCAAACAGGGCTTGCATCTGTTCGCTCAGGGAGTTATTGTTTTTCGTGCTGTGTTGGATTAAAATCGTTTTGGCATTTTCCTGCGCGATGGAAGTCAAATGCAGTTTTTCGCCACGTTGGGGAACGCTGATTGAGATCTTTTGTCCAAATTTTTCACTTAAAAATTGGCTTATGTACTCTTGTTCATTAAAAGATTCTGCGATGAGAATTTGCTTGGCAAAGGTTTGATTCATCGGGTTGTAAAACTCAAAAAGAGCTCGTTGATACAGCTCCTCTTTTTCAAAACCGTACGCATTGTGCATGAGTGTGTGCGAGGTAGAGACGATTTTTCCGCCACGAATAAACAGACGCATAATCACCGCAGTTTTTTCCATGATCTCAACGGCAAAGACATCGTAATCTTCCAGTTTTGAAAGCTCCACATGCGTTACATGTAAAGCGTCTTTAATGGAATTGATGATGTCACGAAGCTTCGCGGCTTCTTCAAAATTGAGTTTCATGGACGCCTCTTCCATCTTTACATGTAAAAGATTGACGAGTTTCTTTTGATCGTTTAACGATTCGAGTGCTTCATGAACAATTTTGTCATAGGTTTCGGTATCTATCTTTTGCTCGCAGGGCGCTAAACAGCGATGAATTTGGTGAAATAAACAGGCTTTTTTACCTTTCAAACACCCTTTTTTTTGTACGAGTGGAAATGCCAAATAGAGCGCTTCCAAGAGTGCTTTTGCTGAACCTGAGAGTGGGCCAAAATATTTGATATGTTTGTCATTGACAATCTTACGTGTGATCTCAAAACGAGGGAAAGGTTTGGAGAGATTGATTGCAATGTACGGGTAAGTTTTATCATCGCGTAGAAGAATATTGTACTTGGGTTTGAGCTGTTTAATGAGCGAATTTTCCAAGATAAGCGCGTCATGTTCACTTTGGACGACAATATACTCGACATTCTCCACTTCACTGATCATCTTCGCGATGCGAGGTGAAAGATTGGGCGCAGCGCTTAGCTCTCCTGAGAAGCGAAAATAGCTCTTGACGCGGTTTTTAATGCTTTTGGCTTTGCCAACATACAAAAGCATTCCCTGCGCATTAAAGTACTGGTAGATGCCCGCATTGTGTGGGGCGTTTTTAAGTTTTTGGGCTAGCATGATCGGTTTTTGGCAATGGTCTCTTTAATCGCTTCAAAAAGCGCGCGCAGTTTTTCGTCTTCGCAGAGTGTTTCAAACTCTCCCGTGGCTTGTTCTGGGTAAAAAATATCAGAATTGGCAGAGACAATTAAAGCCTCTTCTTCACTTTTTTGGTTGGTGACAAAGCTTTGGACCTCTTTTACATGTAAACACGAACACTCTGGAAAATGGGTGTAAACCTCTTTTAATAGACTCTTTATCAAATTACGTTTATAATTAAACTCCATTTTGGCGCAAGGGTGATTGAGTACAAAAAAGAGCGTTTCGTTTTTGGTGTACACAAACCGTATCATGCTTGTGAAGCTTTTGGGTAATAAACTGAGCAATCTGTCGTAACAACGCATTTGTTCATATTTCTTCATAGAAGGTTGTTGTACGAGATGAGAAATTATACTTTTAGAATCTTTCATGTTCTCATTATAGCATGTTTAGGCTTTGCTATAGTTGGTTGCGGATACAAAGGTCCACCAGTGTATGATGATGGTAATGTCACTATTAAGTCACACAAGAAACCTCTTTACTAAATGAAAACGTCTTACGATGTTCTGATTATTGGCACTGGCATTGCAGGCTTGAGTGCTGCTTTAGCACTTCCAAAGTCACTGAGTGTTTTAATCGTCTCTAAAGATTACGCGTGGGAGTGCAATACTTTTTACGCGCAAGGCGGCGTTGCTGTCGCTAAAGACGAAGCCGATATACCTTTACATGTAAACGATACACTGAGCGCTGGTGCTGGGCACTGCGACTCAGCGGCAGTTAATGTTCTCTGCTCAGAAGGTCCTAAAGCAATCAAGCACTTGATCGATATGGGCTTTCATTTTGACACAGATGAAGCGGGGAATCTGCTCTACACTAAAGAAGCAGCACACAGTACCAACCGTATTTTACACGCAGGCGGAGATGCAACGGGGCGGTATATTCACCTTTTTCTAATGCAACAGCTTCCTTTCCCCATTCTGTATAATACGCAAGTAACTGACCTATTAATTGATGAGGGTGTCTGTTACGGTGCGCGTGTTTTTCATGCCGATAAAATTTTCAATCTTTACGCTAAAAAAGTCATTATTGCCAGTGGAGGTGTGGGTTCACTTTATGAATACCATACCAACGCAAGAACCATCAGTGCTGATATGCAGGGCATTTGCCTCAGTCACGGCATCGCGCTTACGGATATGGAGATGATGCAGTTTCACCCTACCGCTTTTGTCCTTGGAAACAGTGTTCGCAAACAGCTTTTAAGCGAGTCGCTTAGAGGTGAGGGGGCAATGGTTGTGGATGAAGATGGCAAGCGTTTTGTGTTTGACTATGATCCAAGAGGCGAACTTGCCCCTCGTGATATTGTCAGCCGTGCTATTTTTCGCTATAAACAAAAAACAGGCAAAGAGGTTTACTTAGATATCAGTGCATTTGAGCCTGAGCATTTTAAACAACGTTTTCCGAGTATTTATTTTAATATGACCAATATTGGTTATAACGTTCCACAGCAGAGAATTCCTATCTCGCCTGCATTTCACTACTCAATGGGTGGTATTAAAACAGATTTACACGGAAAAGTCTTACATGTAAAAGACCTTTATGCTGTGGGCGAATGTGCTCATACAGGCGTACATGGTGCGAATAGACTTGCAAGTAACTCACTGCTTGAAGGGTTAGTCTTCTCAGCCCGTGTCGCGGATGAAATCAAACAGACGATTTCCCAACTCAAAGTTCAACACACGTTTTCTGAAGCCGAAGAAGTGCTTGAGAAAGAAAATGATAAAACACTGAAAAATGAACTACGCCATTTGATGTGGTTTTATGCAGGAATCTTGCGTGAAACGAAAAATTTAGAAAAAGCTAAAAAACGCGTGGAGGAGATGTTGAAGTTGTCCATAGGAAAACTTTTAAGACTCAGACTTCTTGTATCATTAGAGATCATCACCAGTGCGCTTAAACGTAAAGAGTCACTGGGCGCGCACTACCTACAGCAAGGAAACGATCAATGCGAATCTTAGTAGCTTTGTTTACCCTCGTCAATACTATTTGGGCATCAAGCGGTCAAGACCTTACCACAACATGGGTTGGCATTGTCTCTTTGGTCATGTTTATTGTAGGATATTATGTTATTGCCGCGGAAGAAAAATTTCATATCAATAAAGCAAAACCAGCTATGTTTGTGGGTACATTTATATTCATTTTAATTGGTTTTTACAATGCAATCAATGGCATTGATTCTAAGCCATTAACCCACGAAGTTGAGATGCTGATTTTAGAGATAGCGCAAATCTTCTTTTTTCTTTTAGTGGCAATGACTTATATCGAAGTGATGATAGAACGACGCGTGTTTGATGCATTGAAGTACAGGCTCGTTTCAAAGGGTTATTCCTTTAAAAAACTTTTTTGGCTCACAGGCGCTTTAGCGTTTTTCATAAGCCCTGTAGCCGATAATTTGACTACTGCACTCATTTTATCAACCGTTTTGATTACAATTGAAAAAAAGAATCCTGCTTTTTTAGTGCCCGGTGCCATTAACATCGTTGTAGGTGCAAATGCGGGAGGTGCATGGAGTCCTTTTGGCGATATTACGACCTTAATGCCTTGGATCGCAGGTAAAGCAGAGTTTTTTGATTTTTTTGGACTCTTTCCTGCCGCATTTTTAGGCTGGTTAGCTACAGGCTGGCTGCTCTCCTTTTCGGTACCAGAGGGAAAACCTCTTTTTGATGTGCATACTGAAGAGCGTGTCAGAGTTCTTAAAGGCGGAACATCTGTTATCTATTTAGGTGTGTTTACCATTGTGTGTGCGGTACTCTGTCAACAAGTCTTTAACATCCCTCCTATGTGGGGAATGATGTTTGGTTTTTCACTCTTAAAGCTTTACAGCTACCAGCTCAAACGAAGAGATAACGAAGAGTTAAAAACGTTTCTTGCCATTAGCAAAATTGAACACGATACATTACTCTTTTTCTTTGGTATACTTGCGGCAGTTGGAGGGTTACACTTTTTAGGGTATTTGGATTTAGCCATTAAACTTTATGAGAGTGCGGGTGCTACAACAGTTAACATTGGAGTAGGCTTTTTATCGGCTTTTATCGACAATGTTCCTGTTATGAGTGCGGTTTTAAAAGCGAATCCAAACATGGGAGTTGATCAGTGGTTACTTGTCACCATGACGGCAGGCATTGGCGGTAGTTTGATTAGTTTTGGCTCAGCCGCAGGTGTGGGTGTTATGGGAAAACTTAGAGGTATCTATACCTTTGGCTCTCATATGAAGTATGCGTGGACAGTGCTTGTGGGTTATTTGCTCTCCCTTGCTATTTGGTACGTACAGTTTGAAATTTTGGGTTTATATTAACAGAAGGAAATAAATGAAAGAAGTCCCTATTTTAGTCTTAGATTTTGGGTCACAATACACTCAGTTGATTGCACGTAAGCTCCGTGAGAGCGGTGTTTACTGTGAGATCGTCCCTTACAATGAGAAGATTGAAGATATTAAAAAACGTAACCCTAAAGGTATTATTTTAAGCGGTGGCCCAGCATCAGTGTATGCTAAAGATTCGTACCATCCTGACCCTGCTGTTTACGCGTTAGGCTTGCCTCTTCTTGGTATCTGTTATGGGATGCAGCTTTTAACGCAGCATTTTGGTGGTAGTGTTATTCCTGCTACGCATCAGGAGTATGGTAAGGCCGAGCTTAAATTTGAGAGTGATCATAAAATTTTCAAAGATACCACGTGCGGCCAAATTGTTTGGATGAGTCATGGTGATAGGGTTGAAACATTACCTGCGGGATTTGAGAAAATTGGCTACAGTGAGAATTCACCTTATGCTGCAATTGCAGATGAAAAACGCAACATGTACGCTTTTCAGTTTCACCCAGAAGTGTTCCATAGTGATGAAGGCTCAAAACTTCTAAAAAACTTTGCGAAATACATTTGTGGCTGTGAAAGTACATGGAATATGGGCTCATTTGCCAAAGAGCAAATCGCTAAAATCAAAGAAAAAGTAGGCTCTAAAAAAGTGCTTTGTGGTGTCAGCGGCGGTGTTGATAGCTCTGTTGTCGCAACCCTTTTAGCCGAAGCGATTGGTGATAAACTCGTTTCTGTTTTTGTCGATAATGGCTTACTTCGTGCGAACGAGCGTGAGCAAGTTGAAGCGATGTTTAAAAGTCGCAATGTTCCCCTCATTACCATTGATGCGAGTGAAAAATTTTTAAGTCGTCTTGCTGGTGTGAGCGATCCTGAGCGAAAGCGTAAAATCATTGGTGAGACATTCATCGAAGTGTTTGATGAAGAGGCGAAAAAACACAATGGTATTGAATTCCTCGCACAAGGTACACTTTACACCGATGTTATTGAGTCTGTCTCCGTGAAAGGTCCTTCAAAAACGATCAAATCACACCATAACGTGGGAGGACTTCCCGATTGGATGACCTTTGAACTTATCGAGCCACTACGCGAAATTTTTAAAGATGAAGTTAGAATTTTAGGAGCAGAACTTGGACTTCCTAAAGATATGCTCTCTCGCCATCCTTTCCCAGGACCGGGTCTTGCGATTCGTATCATGGGTGAAGTGACCAAAGAGGATTTAGTACTTCTAAGAGCTGCGGATGTCATTATGCTCCAAGAGCTTCGCGCAACAGGTTATTATGAAAAAACATGGCAAGCGTTTACGGTACTTCTGAATGTCAAAAGTGTTGGAGTTATGGGCGATAATCGAACCTATGATAACACCATTTGTGTCAGAATCGTTGATGCGACGGACGGTATGACCGCAACGTTTGCACATATCCCTCACAAGATCTTGGAAAATATCAGCAGACGTATTATCAACGAAGTGAATGGTATTAACCGCGTGGTGTATGACATCTCTTCAAAACCACCTGCAACGATTGAATGGGAATAAAAAAATGATCTACCTCTTCAGCGATAAAGCGTATGAGGGGGTAGTCCATCTCCCACTTTTTGAGATCGTATTTGATCCAACTTCCATTGATTTGGAAGGGTTTGATGCGATCATTTTTACCTCCAAAAACAGTGTTAAAGCGCTTGAGCAAAAAAGCGCTTCGTGGAAAGAGAAAGAAGCCTATGCTATCGGCGAAGGTACAGCATCGTTTATACAACGTTGTGGCGGTAATCTTGTCTTTACATGTAAAGATTCGTATGGTGACACTTTTGCAAAAACATTGATTCCCTTGTTACACAATAAGAGGGTTCTTTTCCCCCGTGCCAAGGAGGTTGTCTCCTCGTTGTTTGAAATCTTACAGGTAAACCATATTGACATAGAAAAGCGTATTGTTTATGAGACAAAATGCAAGCATTACCCTCTTTCTGAAGCACCTCCAAAAAATTCAAAACTTATTTTTTCTTCACCTTCCACGGTACGCTGTTTTTTAGAAAATTTTACATGGGATGAGAGCTATCATGCTATTGCCATTGGTGAAAAAACAGCATCAGCACTGCCTTTACATGTAAAGGTTTTGACCTCGAAAACGCAAAGTATTGAGCACTGCATTGCCTTGGCAAAAGCTCTTTAGAAGCTAAAATCCTTTATAATTGAAGAAGTTTAGTAGTTTACTCGCCTGGGTGAAGCGACAACCGTTTTCATGAGGGTCCAACAATTAGTATAAGGGAACGCGTACATTTTTGGTGTGTCTGTGGTCTCGTTTGAGCTTTGTTTTAAAGCGAGAGATTGCAGCCTAAAGAAAAGGTCGACTCCCAGAAGTTGGCTTATTAGGGCCGCTTCAATCTCGGAACGCTCACTTGGGTTTTACATGTAAACAAAATAAGATTTTTTTGGAGAGTTAATCAATGAAGGTAATGGTTGTTGGAAGTGGTGGCAGAGAGTATTCAATAGGTTTAGCACTGAAACGTGATCCTGACGTAACCGAACTTTTTTTCGCACCCGGAAACGGTGCAACCCCCCAACTTGGGCAAAATGTTTCGTTTAAAGATTACGAGACACTTGCTGATTTTGCCAAAGAAAACGCCATTGATCTTACCGTTGTAGGACCTGAAACGGCCTTAGTAGACGGTATCGTTGATATTTTTAAAGCCAAAGGTTTAGTCATTTTTGGGGCTTCCAAGGCAGCTGCTAGACTTGAGGGTTCTAAAATTTTTATGAAAAACTTTCTCTTGCGTTACAACATCCCAACCGCAAAATTTATCGAAACCAGTGATGCAAAAAAAGCCAATGATTTTATCGAAACATTAGAGCTTCCTATTGTTGTCAAAGCGGATGGTTTGTGTGCAGGCAAAGGTGTGATCATTGCGCAAAGCAAAGATGAAGCCAAAGAGGCAGTCAGTGATATGCTCAGCGGTAAAAGCTTTGGTGATGCTGGACTTGGCGTTGTTGTTGAAGAATTTTTAGATGGCTATGAGCTTTCTTTATTTGTAGTGTGCGATGGTGTTGATTATAAAATCCTTCCAGCAGCACAAGATCACAAACGTCTTAAAGATAATGACATTGGACCTAATACAGGTGGTATGGGTGCATATGCGCCAACCCCATTGATTGATGAAGAGCTCTATAAAAAAGTGGAAGAACGTGTTGTTAAGCCTACTTTGGCAGGCATGCAAAAAGAGAATGCTCCATTTGAGGGCGTTTTGTTTATTGGTCTGATGATTGTCAAAAATGAGCCAATCGTTTTAGAGTATAACGTTCGTTTTGGTGATCCAGAGTGTGAAATTTTAATGCCTCTTTTAAAAACACCTGCAAGTGAGCTTTTTTACAAAGCAGCTACGGGGAATCTTAAAAATTTAAAGATTGAATTTTTTAATAAATACGCCATTGCTGTAGTAATGGCAAGTGAAAATTATCCGTATGGTGATTCAAAACCTGCTGAGATTATTATTGATAAAAATGTCCATGAAGGTTTAGAAAACACGCATATTTCCTATGCTGGCGTTAGCCTTGAAGACGGTAAACTTTATGCAACAGGTGGACGTGTTTTACTATGCGTAGGTGTTGGTGAAAGTATCAAAGAGGCACGTGAACTGGCCTATTTATTGTGTGGGCAAGTGCATTTTGCAGGCAAACAATTTAGAAGTGACATTGCGTATCAGGCACTCAAACATGACAAATGAAGAGTTGATTGAAAAGTTTGAGAGTGAGAATATTACGCTTTCTTCGCTACAAAAGCGTGGGCTTGCTTATTTGATCGATGAGATTTTGATTTCTGTTTTATTTGCATTTATTTACTTTGATCAAATCCCAGATAACATGAGTACGGAGGAGATGATTGGTGCGATCAATAGTCTTTTTGGCTACGTTATTGTTTTAAAAGTAATTTATCAAACGTATTTTGTGTGGATGTATGGTGCAACATTGGGTAAAATTGCAATGAAAATTAGAGTCATATCAATCGATGATTTGGAAAAACCTTCATTGATATTATCACTCAGTCGAGCGGCTTTTAGAATTATCAGTGAGTCCATATTTTATTTAGGTTTTATATGGGCAGCTTTAAATCCAAAAAGAGAGACATGGCATGATAAAGTTGCCAGTACGTTGGTGGTCAATGCAAATTAAACTTTTTATTTTACTGATGCTTTCTTTTGGAAGCGTATGGGCGGCACAAACACAAAAAACACCTCAAGATGTTGAAGTTTTAGCGAACATGGTTAATAAAGAGGGAACTTTAGTTCATGCTAAAGGGAATGTTGTCCTTTATAGTCCAAAATATCTTATTACGGCAGATGAAGCTTATTATGATCAAGCCAATGGCGATTTAGAGCTTTTTGGAAATGTCACAATGCTTGAAGGTGTGAGTTATGCAACCAGAAGTGGACATACAAAGCTTAATCTAAATACCGATAAAGGTGTCTCCAACCCGCTTTTCTTTTTTGATGAGAGCACTAATGTGTGGATCAAATGCGAAGATGCAGTTTTAAATCCAGAAACTTACGTTACACAAAAATCGATTGTTTCAAGCTGTAATACGCAGGATCCTGATTGGAAGATCGCTTTTACAACGGGTGAATTTAATAAAGAGAGTAAATGGTTACATCTTTATAATCCTGTTTTTTATGCAAATGATATTCCTGTCTTTTACCTTCCTTATTTTTCGTTCTCAACCGATACTACTCGTCGAACAGGGCTTTTACGACCTCAATTTGGATTGGGAAATTCAGAAGGATTTTATTACATGCAACCTATCTATTTTGCTCCTGCTGTAGATTGGGATGTTGAACTTCGTCCTCAGGTAAGAACA
Organism: Sulfurospirillum arsenophilum NBRC 109478; assembly: GCF_000813345.1. Taxonomy (NCBI): domain Bacteria; kingdom Pseudomonadati; phylum Campylobacterota; class Epsilonproteobacteria; order Campylobacterales; family Sulfurospirillaceae; genus Sulfurospirillum; species Sulfurospirillum arsenophilum. The sequence continues at coordinate 649,678 of NZ_BBQF01000001.1, forward strand.
AGTAGGGGAAAAGGAGCTGATGCAACGTATCGTTTTGTAGACTCTCCTTATTCACATGGAGAGATGACGACGGGTTATTTTCAAGAGAACAGTGAATATGCAGAGAAAGAGAAACTTAAAAATAGCTCTCACTATGGATATCATTTGATGTATGATCGAAGTGCACTTTTGAATCCAAAGTACAATAATCTTGAAGATGGTTTGTGGGTTGATATTAATTATTTAAATGATGTTGATTATATCAATACTTTACGAGGAAATTCTTTAAGCTACGATAAACTTGTCACATCAAGACTCAACTATTATGTTAAAAATGAAGATGATTATTTTGGTTTTTATTCAAAGTATTATATTGATACCACTAAAATTTCTAATCAAGACACATTACAAGAATTGCCAACACTCCATTATCACCATTTTGCTTCACCTTTATTGTTAGATAATTTACTTTATTCTGCTGATTATAAAGTAAATAACTATGAACGTAGAGTTGGAACAACTGCTTTACAAAATGAAGCTGATATCCCTTTGACACTTTATTTTTCATTTTTAGAAGATTACTTGCATGCGAGTATTTCTGAAAATATTTATATGTCTCGCATTAATTATGGAAACGATGATAGTAATGAAAACTATGGAAAATATTGGAGAAATTATCATAAGTTTACTTTGTATACAGAAGTAGCAAAACCCTATGACTCTTTTTATCATACGATGTATATTGGCATAGATCACATTCTCCCAAGTAAAGAGAATGAAGATGGATACCTTGCTGATTTTATTACGCTTAATACCTTAGCAAAAAGTACAGCAGTTACACTAAGAGAATTTTTCTATAATAGTGATGGTGAAAAAAAAGTAAGCCACAAGCTTAAACAAATTTATTACAGTGATTATGATTATAAATATGGCGATTTGGAAAATGACCTTAAGTATCATATAACAGATAAAATTTCATTAGGAAATAATATCTATTATTCTCATGAGTTTAGCAAAATTTCGCGGAATCAAATTTCTATCAATTATGCGGATGAAATCTATTCAACATCTTTACGCTATACCTATCAAGATGATACGTACAAAGAAAATACAATTTATAGAATAACCAGAGATACAACATCTAATAAAGATTATAGTTATGTAACTTTCTATGCAGATACAAAATATATTACACACTATAATATTTTTACGAGCATTGATTATGATGTTCGTGATGATGAATTTAAATCTTGGAGTATTGGTTTTAAAAAAAGCATGAAATGTTGGGATTATTCATTACAGTATAGAGATACAACAACACCTAAATTAACGAGTACCAGCATAGATTCTGTGAATAGACAAGGAATTATGTTTATGTTTAATCTCTATCCTATGGGAAGCTTAGGATATGAATTTTCGCATGAAACACAACAAAAATTATAAAAATAATAATGAGATTTAGTTAAAATCGAAGGAGAAGAAGAGTGGAATACAAAATTAAAGTCAATAATCAGGAAGAAATTTACGATCTTGGTAAAGTTGCAAAACAAGCAGCAGGGGCTGCTTTGTTGAAGATTAAAAATACTGTTATTTTAGCAACTGTATCAAGAGATGATTCACAAGTTGCAGAAAATTTTGTACCTTTAACCGTACAGTACATTGAAAAAACCTATGCAGTTGGAAAAATACCTGGTGGCTATTTTAAACGCGAAACAAAGCCTGGTGATTTTGAAACGCTTACTTCACGTGTTATTGACAGAAGTCTTAGACCACTTTTCCCAAAAGGGTATGCGTACCCAACCCAAATCACTGTTTTTGTACTGAGTTGTGATCCTGAAGTTGATCTTCAAGTAGCAGCGCTTAATGCTGCAAGTGCTGCTCTTTATCTCTCCGATATTCCTGTCAATAAAGCTGTTGCAGGTGTGCGCATTGGTTTTATTGATGGAGAGTACGTTGTCAATCCTTCAAATTCAGCCCTTAAAACCAGTACATTAGATCTTTATGTTGCCGGTACAAAAGAAGAGCTTTTAATGATTGAGATGCGCTCAATTGCTTCAATGGAGACAATGAGCTTACCTGTTATGGCAATTGATCCAATGTTAGATCCAACATTGGCAGAGAGTGTTATTACAAAGCAATCAATCAATGAGTTTGATGAAGATGCTATTTTAATCGCTATCGATAAGGCACAAAGTGCTATTACAGAAGCAACAACGGCGTATGAAGCAACATTTAAACCGCTTAAAAAAGAAGATGCTATTCTTGATTATAAACAAGATTTAGCCAATGATTCTATTTTGGCTTATGTTGATGAGTTTTATAAAGAAGAAGTTCATAATGCAATTAATCAAATGGCAAAAAGTGAGCGCGCTAGTGAACTTGGAAGAATTATCAAGAAAATTTTAACAGATGAAGTGGCAGTTTTAGAAGGTTGGAGCAAAGAGCTAGTTGATAGCGTTGTGAATACTTATAAAAAGAAGATTGTTAGAGAGATGATTATTGAAAAACGTGTTCGTGCAGATGGAAGAAAGCTTAATGAAATTAGACCAATTAGCATTGAAACCAATATTTTACCACTTGCACATGGTTCATGTCTGTTTACACGAGGTCAAACACAAGCATTAGCGGTTGTGACACTGGGTAACGATAAAGATGCTCAAATGTATGATCTTTTAACAGAGAAAAATACCATAAACGATACCTTTATGGTGAACTATAACTTTCCAGGTTTCTCCGTTGGCGAGGCTGGTCCCCTTCGTGCACCAGGACGTAGAGAATTAGGACATGGTAATCTTGCACGTCGTGCATTAGAGCCTGTTCTTGATAGAAATCGTTTGCAAACCATTCGTTTGGTATCAGAAATTTTAGAATCAAATGGTTCTTCTTCAATGGCAACCATCTGTGGTGGAGCCTTAGCACTTCGTGCTGCGGGAGTCAATCTTGAAAAACTCGTAGCGGGTATTGCTATGGGACTTGTTTTTGAAGGTGATAAGCACGCAGTACTTAGTGATATTATGGGACTTGAAGATCATGATGGCGATATGGATTTTAAAGTAGCTGGTACACGCGAAGGCATTACAGCGCTTCAGATGGATATTAAACTAGGCGGTATTTCACGTGATGTTCTTAAAGAGGCATTGTACCAAGCCAAAGAGGGTAGAGCACATATTTTAGGGCTAATGGAAACTGCAAATCAAGAGATTGTGATCAACAATGCTATCTTGCCAAAACTTGAGCTTTTTAGTGTTGATCCATCAAAAATCGTTGATATCATTGGGCAAGCAGGTAAAACTATTCGAGAAATTATCGAGCGATTTGAAGTCTCCATTGATCTTGATCGTGAAAAAGGCGAAGTTAAAATTGCAGGAGAGAACAAAGAAAAAGTTGAAGCTGCAAAAGAACACATTATTCAAATTACCAATAAACCTTCTTTTGGTGGACGTGGTGGTGGAAGAGATAGAGGCGGTGATCGACATAGTGCCCCTAGAGAAGAGAAGCCAGTACCAACATTCGTACAAGATGAAGTAGTTGATGGTGTTGTTAAACGTATTGTTGATTTTGGTGCGTTTATTGAACTTCCTGGTGGCATTGATGGATTGTTACATGTCTCCAAAATTGCTGATCATCGTGTGGATAAAGTAAGTGATTATCTAGCGCTTGAGCAAAAAGTGCGTGTTAAAGTTTTGAAGCAAACAGGGAATAAAATCGAACTAGGCCTTGAGCGTTAACTTTAAAGGCTTTTTAACAATTAGGTGGATATAATCTCGCTCACAAAGTGGAAAGTAGGGGTTTTATCCGAACAGACTTTGAAAAACAAATAGGAGCAATCTTTGAAAAAGATTCTTTTTTTAATGGTAGCATTTGCAACATTAGCGTTTGCAGGTGAGGGTGAAACAGTTAAAGCTTACTCAGCACTCGCTGTAGGTATCGTACTTGGTCTTGCTGCACTTGGTGGCGCAATCGGTATGGGAAATACTGCATCTTCAGCAATTTCTGGAACAGCAAGAAATCCTGGTCTTGGTGGTAAACTTGTAACTACAATGTTTATTGCACTTGCGATGATCGAAGCACAAGTTATTTATGCACTTGTTATTTCTTTGATCCTTCTTTACAAAAACCCATTTCTTGGTTAATTAACACAACAAATAAATGAGACCTTTTTTAAAGGTCTCACTCTTCTTTTATGCGGTCGTGGTGAAACGGTAGACACACTACCTTGAGGTGGTAGCGCCCTACGGGTGTGGGGGTTCAAATCCCCCCGACCGCACCATTTTCTTCTTTTAATCCCCTAAAATAGGCACTTTTAGAACAAACCAAAAAAATTACTGTTTCCCCCACATACCTACGAATAAAGCAAAATATCAGTTTTAAACGAAGTGAAGTGACCCTCTATATAACTTACATAAACATCATAAATCATACGAGTATTTGAGTGACCAAGATATTGAGATAATTCAAGCGGTGTACAGAGTTGTTTATAAAGCATATTTGTAGCAAACGTATGGCGCATGTTATAAGGTCGTCTATATTCAATACCTAGTTTTTTAAGTAAAGGCTTCCACCAATAGTTACAAAAGATATGCGTGTCATGGTATGGATTACCGTATTGCGTTGTCATCATGTAGTTATCATTTTCACGTTCAAACATTTTTACGATGTAGGGATAAAGCGTATCAAGGATAGGAATATCTCTTATTGACCCGAATGTTTTAGGCTTAACATCACCAAAACGTGAGATTGTAGATCGAATATGAATTACTCTCTTTTCAAAATCAATATCAGCACGTTTAAGAGCTAATATTTCACCCGTTCTCATTCCCGTAAAGAAACCCATAGCCAAAAGATAAACAAGGTTAAAATTATAGTTTTCTGCTCCCTCTAAGATACGTTTGACATCATCACTCGTAAAAGGTTTAATGCGTGGTGCATGGTATTTAGGAAGTGCTACGTGTATCATAGGGTTTTTATCTATTATTTCATCTTCCAAAGCAACGTCAAGAATACCCTTTAAAACGCTTAAGTAATTTCGTTTAGACTTATTCCCCACACCGTCTATTTTTTTGTACCAAAGCTTTATGTGAGAGGCTTTTATATCTTTGATATTCATGTTATGAAATTCATCAAAGCGCTTATTGATGATACGTCTATTTTTATCAAAGTAAGAAGGCTTCCATTCGTCCTCATTGAGTTCAAGATAAAGGGAAGCGTATTTTTGGAAAGTCATTTATGCTCCGATATTCTCAAAGTTAGTGTTAAAATCATTGAGTGATTGAATTTGACCGTGAATGAGTCCACGCTTAATACACTCGTTTTGAACTAATCCAAAGTGTTGAAGATTGCAGAGTTCAGGATTAAGTTTGTGATAGTATTGAACAAGATCATAGTTTTTGCGATGTGCTATCGGTTTTGGATACAGTTCTATTTTTTGACCTTTGACATTAAATAGTTCAATTTTGATTGTTTTCCTTTTTTCTCTAATCACGAATTTATCTCTATATCGCATAGTGTTCGGCTCTTTTATCTCTTTCATTTCGCCAAACTCATGGACGAGTGAACCATCTTGGAACATTTGATAAAGACCTCTTTCGTATTGAAGTGTTTTACCACTTTTTATATCTTCAAAGATGAAGTAATCATTTTCAGCAGACCACTCGCACATAGAGTTAATTTTAAGATCAGAGAGGTATAACCAATCATTCTCTAAAGGATAGACTTTGTTATAGACCCATTGAGGCACGAGTGTGTGTGAAGTCGTAAAGCGGACAATACGGTTTTTAATGTACCATGCTTGAAGCTCATCTATTTGTGCTTGGTTTTTAATATCCATGAATGATTTAGTGACATATTTGAGTATGTAGCCGACTGGATTAGTTAATGTCCATTGAAAACCGTTAAGCTCACCTTTGGCGATCTGTTCAGGAGATAGACGTTTTTTATCTTGACCGATATTTTGAGAAGCGCCAAAGATTTTTTCAAACTCTTTTTTGAGTTTATCAATCGAGCTAAAAGGTACATAGAGCAGAACATGAGCATGAGGCACACCGCTTTCGTGTGGCTCAACAGCAAAGAGATAACCGATTTTAGTCTCTTTACGGATATTGAGGATTGTACGAGTTTTAAAAAAGCTATCCCATTGCCATCTTAGTACCATGTAAAGATCATGTGCATTAAATGCCTCTTGGAGTAGGGCTTTAGTGCGAAAGTATCCGTAACGATCATTTTCAGGAAGTTTACACAAGAGATCATCATTAAAGCGTGAGTAGTCACCATAGAAAAGATCGTGTAGCCAACCATCAAGCGTGAGTGTCATAAAGATAGGCGTTAAATCAAGATTAGTCATTGCTTGTTGAAGAGTGTTTACTTTGTTAACAAGTTGAGCATAATAGCGTGATGAGATATTCGCACTCATGGAAACATCAAGCAATGATTTACATGTACCGTTTGAAGTAACAAAATTTGATGTCGATAAATACTCTTTTTGACGGTTAATTTTTGTTTGAGCGTTTTCAACGTCAAAAGAGTTAAGACCGTATTTCATATAAGCACCTTTTTTAAAAATGTCGGGAAACTTTTGTTAAGTTGACAAGAGAGCTTCGCTCATGCGGTGCGGTTGCTCCTCTTCGCTCTTGCTCGTTAAGTCAAAAAAACCTAAAATCAGCTGTTTAGGATGGAGTCTCAAAATGAGTTAACCACCTTTATAGCACCTTACGTTCTCATCACCTCGCAGGTTGTAACGGTTGGTACTGTTACGCTGCGCTAGTCCACACGTTCGCTTATAGGCTATGAGCCTCGCTCTCTTTTATCTGCGATGCTTTTTTCCCTTGTCTCTATCGAAGAAAAGTACACCCAAAATGCAAAACCCAATACAACTAAAACTAAAAAAACTACGTCATACCATGTAAACATTTTGCACCCTTTCAATTCTGATTTTTTGTTGTTGATTTAGCTCTGTTTGTGCCGTTTGTCGTGTCAAAATCTCTACTTAGTCCAAAGCTATTAATCGCTGAATTATGGATAAGCAGATTGACGTAAAAGCTCCGTTTTGTGATAGGTTGTGTAGAGATCACGAAAAAGACTTGTTTTTCTACAAAGGCTTTAAACTGGTCGAGTGTAAGAATTTGAGTACCGATGTAATAGACGTTATCCATCACAAAGACACGGTAAAGGCTTTGAGCTTCAATGTTGGTGTAAGGCTCTTTCACATAATCGTCATAGGTAGAAAGCTCATCTTTTTTAAGGTTGCCTCGTGCGCCTTTAACGGAGTTCGGAGGAGGCAAAGAGAGGTCATACTCTTGTTTAGGTTGAGGAATTTCTTTTGTGGTATTCTGCTCGACTGGTTGAGGCGTACTTTTCATGCCACCAAAGAGAGAATAAAAGGTGTAAATAAATAAGCCTATTGCGATAATGATTAATACAAAAAAGATATAAAGGTACTTTTTCCAATAAGACTTTTTAACTTCAACAGTACGTCCACCATCACCACTCACATAGAGCATGAAAGGGTTGAAGTCATTACCGCTTTTGTCTTTGATGGTTTTTTGCTTTTTATATTTGATCTTATCACGACCACCCGTGATGATGTTTTTACCTTCCGAGTCGTACAAATCGAAAACAATATCATTGATAGGATCAGCTTTCATGGAGTATTCAGGAGCAATGTAAAGCTCAAAATCAATACCTAAATACTTATCATGTACTTTATCAAGACTTTGGGTCATTAATAGAAAATCACAAGGACCGTAATGTCGCTGTAATGAGAAGAAATTTGAGATCATTTCGCACGTTTCTAGGTTCGCTTGAGCGGTTGAAAACGTACTTAGTCCAAATTGGCACTCATCATAAATAAAAAGCGTTGGAGTACGTTCTGATTCGGGCTTTTGTTTTTCTTTCATCTGCTCATCAAAGAGTATTAAAAGATCTTCTTTTGTCCAATATTTATCTTCGTGTTTGATCTCTATGTCATTGTTACCGCTTAGCTCTTTAAAAAGGGCGGGTTTAAATCCACCAACGTTCGTAATAAGACGTTTATAGAGGGTATGGCGTGGTACTTTACCATTCGGAGAGTCCACAGGCTCAAAGAGAAAATGTATAGAGGTTAAGCTTTTACCGCTACCTTGTCCACCTATCAGCACCTTAATCATGGTTAATTACCATACGTCCAAAACTGTACCATTTTCATTTTTAACCAGTTTGCAGACATAAACGAAAAGTACGTAGCTAAAAGATCAAATGCTTTCAGTTGTGTGAGAAACCAACAAATTGTAGGAGTCATGAAAGAACTCATATTAATATGAGACATTGCAAAATCTTTAACACCACTCATAACCGTTACAAGAAGAGTAGTATAGAGAGTAAAAAAAACTAATTTTGCACCTTTTTTACCAAAGAGCTTAATTAGAAAATCTGTAAGTGCTGTAAAAAATCCAGTTAAAAACATTGGCATATTAATTCCTTAAAAAATCTCTAAGACCAAGAACATAGATAAAAGCCATCATAATGTTTGCAATCGTTCCAAAAGGGAATTTGTCTAAAAAATCCTTTGGAGGGAATTCATACGTTTTACCACCGATTGTAAACTCCGCAGTTTCGCAGTAACACGCACCGTTATAATTATTGAAATTGAGATTTAACTTATTTGTATCAAACCATGAATTATCAGGTAAAAGATCAGAAAGGGCAAAGTTAGAGTTGTTTAGATCAGGAGCTTTAAAAGAGTCGTTATTGTCAAACATACCTTTAATTTTTGAGAGAAGCGAATTTGTGGAATTTAGATCATTATGTAATGTGTCAAGTTTACCATGCGTACCGTTGTTGTCTTTATGTAATTTTTCCAATTTATCATTAGTCTCGCTCATATCAGTACCGTTTGAGTCTTTAATTGCTTTTAAAATATCTTCTAATACACTTTTAATTTCTTCGCCTTTTTCGTTAATAGCGTTGGTAGTGCCATTAACCGCTCCCGTAGTTGCATTAATAGCATTTTTAATATCAAGAGAAGCATTGAGCTGTTTAGACGCATTTTCAAGATCAGCAGTTACCCACTTACCCATCATATTGCGGTATTGAACTTGACCTTTATACTCATCATCCATAAGTTGATACATTTTATCGGTCTTTGCAGTACCTAATTTCATTTCAGCCAACATATCGTTAAAGGTTGTGCTATTTTTCCCCATCTGCTCTTTAATAACTTTAAAATCAAGACCAATCTCTTTTAATGCCGTGGTTGCATCTTTTTGACCGTTTTGAATAGCGTTAAGAGCATTTACAACATCCGCTTGTGAAGGTGTTGTTGGCGTAGTGGGTGTTGTAGGATTAGTCGGGGTAGTTGGCGTTGGGTCGGTAGGCGTTGTAGGGTTTGTTGGATTAGTGGGCGTTGTTGGAGTCGTAGGCGTAGTAGTACCTCCCGTGCCACCACTTCCTCCACTACCTGAATTTGGGTCAGTTGGTGTGGTAGGATTAGTAGGTGTTGTTGGAGTCGTAGGATTTGTAGGTGTTGTTGGATTAGTTGGAGTATCAACAGGATTGGTATATACAGCGATTTTTGTACCGTTAGCACATATTGGAAAAGACTTATCATAAGTTTTACCACCAGCAGTATCTTTAATAGTTGATAGAACACCTTGATCGCCATATGAACTTCCAATTGCGTCACATGCACATGAAGCTTTTCCACTTACTGTTCCAAAACTTGAACAATCAGTACATTGCCCTGATGATGATGTATATTGACCAGCAATTGGGTCGCATTTATCGGGTTCAGGTTTAGGAGCACAAATGGATTTATCATTTAAAACAGTATTTTTAGGACAACCACTAACTATAGAAATACTCATTGAATAATTTACATAACATGTAAGAGAACCATCTGTATGTGTACCAACAAAAAACTTAATAGTACCTCCATTACGATTCTGTAAAACACTACCAAAAATATTCCAGTCTTGTGGATTGCACTGATATCCGAAATCATAAAGTATAATATCAGCATATTGACCACCAAAACCGCTAACACCTTGAGGAATGTAAATAGTACCATTGGAAAAAGGTTTTGGATAGCCCTGTTCAGTAGGAAAAGAAGGCTCTTCAACAGAAAAAAGTGATAATGAAAATATCATTAGAATTAAAACTATTTTTTTCATTTTGAAATCCAAATAATCTCTATTTCAAGAGCTTGTAAGAAGTGGTAAACGTCAATCACGATAAATGTCATTTGATAACCTTTACTTGAATAAAGATAGTCAAGGTATTGCGTACTGTTTTATTTGTCTCATATGCGAAGATATACTCTAAGATAGGAATATCACCAAGCACGGGGATTTTAGAGACAGATTTAATATCTTGACTTGCTGTTAATCCACCAATAGCAATACTTCCACCGTCCATAAGGTTAAAGTCACTATTGATTGATTTTTTATTGGTTTGAATGAGTCCATCATCGCTCTGTTTTTTCAGTGTTTCATTGATAAAAGAGGTGTTTAAAATGATAAGACCATTCTTTTGAATAAAAGGGGTGACTTTGATCGTTAAACCTAATTCTTTTTGAATGTAGGTATTACGCACAGAGGTTGACGTTGCAGAGTCATAAGAGGACGTTTTAACGCTTACGGTGTCACCCACATTCATGGTTGTTGATTTACCATTTGCAACGATCACCGTAGGTTCACTTACGATCTTTAAATAGTCTTGTGACTCTAAATCCGCTAAGACCGCCTCAAAATCTGCACTAAAGAGCTTATCAAATGTCAATTTTTTAAAGTCCGTTGTGACCGTTGAGAGATTAAGCGTGGAGGTTAGTTTTGGTTGAAAGCCTTTCTCTTTGAACTTCTCATTATTGATTTCAATAACTTTCATAGTCAGTTCAACATTAGAGAGGTTGGCGGGGTCGATAGGTTTATACTCTTTTTCGTCAATAATGTAATAATCGTTGTAGTCATTGAGGAACAGACCTTTTGACTCAATAATCCTTTTAAATGTTGAGAATAAAGTATCAGGGCTAAGATCATCTACAACAAAATAATCAGCACTCATATTTTTAATATCTTGCGAAATAAGAATGTTTTTTTTACATGTATCAGAAACATAAATAGCGAGATCACGAAGTGAATAATTAGTCGGTGCAATAGGTTCAGCGTAGACGCTTATCATCAAAGCGATAGAGAGGATAAAAGCTTTCATCTAAAAAACTTTGTATAAACAAGTCTTACAAGATAAACAGGTAAAAAGCCTTTAATAAAAACCGTAAAGACAATATCAAGCACATAGTTAGCGGGTAAGCTTGCAGTCATTGAAAAATGGATAATGTCTACCATACCAAACTCCAAAGCATAAGGACAGAAACCAAAATGGAAACAAGTGCATTGAGATAATTAAAGTCCTCATTTTTCATGCCGAGTGTGTTGTTAGTAGGTATCTTTTTACATATACTTGAAGTAGCGTTATACTCATAACCATCAATAAAATCATCACCAAGACTTAAAGAAGAACTTTGTTGTTGAACACCCGTGTGACTAAACGTATAGTAAAGATAACCCGTTTTAAAATAAAAGTCTTTAACACAAGCATTTTGAGAAACAAACAAATAATCAGCATATGAAAGGCTTGAAAATAAGCATAAAATAGGTAATAAGTTTTTCATAATCAGCACCTTAGAAATAGAAAGAGGAGACCATCATCTCCTCTTTGCAACTCTCAAAATGAAGAACGCACCAAATACCATGAGTTTCATGCCTAAGATAGCACTTGCAACAAGGTAATAAGCGGTTAAGTCAATTTGAGTAATCATGTTAGATTAGCCTCTGTGAAGAACTTTTCTAACAAAACCCCATGCCAAAGGAGCAAGAGAAATGGCAATGACAGAACCAAGAACAGCCAAAACCATAACTTGGATACCAGTAAGCTGTGTAGTCAAATCAGTAAACCAAGCAGGGTCAGCCGCCATAGCGTTAGAAGCAAGGGTTGTTAACCCAACAAATAAACCAAGTCCGAGTGTTGAAATCTTTTTCATAGATTCCTCCGTGATGTGTAGTAGAGTATTTAAACCCTCTATCAAAGGCACGGATTAAGTGCCTTTTGTAGAAGATTATTAAGAGGCTTTAGGCGGTATAGGCTTTTTAGGCTCTAAGATGGTATTAATTTCTGTTATGAGATCGCCAGCTTTTTTGGTAATGGCTACGGTGTAATAGTCTTTTTGGGATTGAGGAAATTTACCTTTACATGTAAAAGCAATGCCATTATTTTGAAGCTTCACAATTTTTTCGGCAAGAGTCTCGATCTCACTTTGGCTCTCACCGCTAATCTCAAAATTGACGGACTCATCTAGCGAGGTATCTTCGTTCACTTCAAAGAAAGACGTTGTGCAAAGTTTGAGCTTATATGATGGTCTTTCAGCATTTTTATTTAACTCTTTCATCTGCTCTAACGTCATAAAAGAGCCTTGCATTGTGTATTCAGTCAATGAATATGTCAAGTCAAAACCATTTAAAATATAATTACTTTCAACAGGAGAAGCACCAACGACAAATTTCAAATCTTGGTTTTTTTCAAGTTTTGGCAAATCTTCCAAAAGCTCTTTTGCGCTAATGTTTGCAAATGCGTAATGCTTTTGAGCACGTTCACGATCTTTTGTGTATGGCTTTTGAAATACGCCTACACGTAAAGGCAACATCATGCCTTTTGCGAAATACTCTTTAAGTGCGTTATTGAGCTTTATAGCCTCAATACGATTTTCACATTTAACCACTACGTCAATAAGGGAAATAATCGAAAAAAGTGGATTAGATGGACTACGCTCGATGTTTTCGGTTGTAATGACTACATGATCTTTATGAGGGTAACGTGACCCAACAGAGTGGATTTGAGGCTTACGGAGTAGAACTTCAGCTTGGTAAGCTTGTTTGAGATAGTGAGGATAGACTTTGGTTGAATCTTGCATGGTAGCACCTTTTTAAGAGTTGTTTGAGCACCATTTAACAAGACAGAGCAGTAGGTGCTGACAAACTGCTCCGCTAAGACCCCTAAAGACCTTGCTATTTGAAAAGACGTGTTTTCAGATAACGAGATTTTTATAATATAAAAATGCAGTTTTTTTCATAATCATTATTTTTTAAAAAATAATGTATTTTTCTATGAAAAATAAACAAAAACGATATAATTGAAATTTCACATATATATATTTAATTTAAAGCAAAAAGGTAAAAAACAAAATAGGTAATAATTCCATATTCAATTGTAATTTTAAGTAATTAATACTTAGAACAAAATTAAAAATAGGCAATTATTCCACTTATTATAAAATTAATTGGGAATTATTGTATGACAAGAGCAGAACTAGCAAAGTTAATTGGTAAAGATGTTAAAACATTAAATAATTGGGAAAAAACTAATCCTGAATTAGTTAAGCTGATAAATCAAGGGTTAGCATTAGATGAACATATTGAAGAAGTAGAAAAAAGTTTAAAGAAATTAAAAGAAATAAAAGAATCAGCAAATAGTGGAAAGTTCAAATTGAAATAAAAGGAATTATTACAATAATGGTAAACGCAGTGACCCCTGATAAAGAAAATAGATCACCCCTAACAAATGTTCAAGATAGACAGTTAAATAGAATTAATACAAATATAAAATATATTAATGAGAATGAAAAAGAAGTTAAAGTTGTTATTCGTTCAAGCCTTCCAAATAAAAAAATTATGATAATTGATGATGTACTTGAGAAAATATTAAATTCGGAATTTCAATTCATAGCTTTACAAAATATCAATCAATTAGAAAAATATGATAGAGCATTGGAGGATTTTAGAAATTCAATTCATGCTTTTTTAAGAAGTAATAATGAAACAAGTCAAAATGCATTATTTGAATCTGCAGAAAATATTAAAAATGTTATTGATGAGATATTAAATGTCATTCCTACAATATCAGTAAATGAACCCATAGAAGAAGGAAAAATAATAATAGAAAATGATTATGTAGAAAAAACGTTAGAAAATTTGGAATTTAAAATTTCGCTCTTCTTAGAACAAGTTTACCCAAATGATATAAAAACAATTAATACAAAAATAGAAAATAGTGAAAGCGAAAAAAAGCTCAACCAAAAACTTGAAGAAATTGATAAAAGATCATCTGATTCTAAAGAATTATTTGGAGTAGCACAACAGTCTCTTTTAGATCTAGTAAGAACAGAAAATCTAGTAAATAATGAGATACAAGAGCTAAAACGAGCAAAAGAAGGGCATATCGCATATACGCTTTCTGATAAACTTGAAGAAAAATTATCTAATTGTAGAATTGACAAATATTTCAAATTAGCACTTTTATGTATAGTTATTATAGGAATGCTTATAATAAATTATAACCTATTAGATTTTTCAATTAATTCAATTAAAGAAAGTAAGTTTTGGGAATTACTCACAATGAAAATACTATTTAATATTCCATTAGCTTTTTTAGTAATTTTCTTTTTGAATGAATATAACAAAGCAAAGCGATTATTCGAAGAATTTGATTATAAAATCATTATGGCTCAAACACTTATGAATAATTATAATAGGCTAAAAAAAGAATTTTTAGGAGAAAAAGATTTATTAGAAACAAAAGAACAAAAAATAGCAAAAGAAGAAAAACTACTTGAGATATTCAAATCTCCTATTGAAAAAATCTTTGAAAACCCTGTTCATAGCGTTTTTGGAGATAAAAGTGGAGATAAAGGTCTAGGAATAGAGCAACTTGAAAAACTTGTTTCTATTGCGAGCAAATTAAAAGATAAAAAAGATTAATATTACGAAAAAGACTAAGGTGCTGATTTATGAAAAAACTACTTGTCCTTGTTGGACTACTTACAAGTATGTATGCAATCCCACCATGCGAATTACATGATCAGAAAGTATGCACATATTTTTATAAAGGTGCAATGAGCGCAGAAATAATAATAGTAAATTTATCTCCCGATACTGTACTTGTTGAATATGCTGGAGGAATATTAGATTGGAAAACAAAAAGCGTAACCAATTTAAAACTTGAAGCAGGACAAAGATACACAATACTAAAATCAACATATGAAGATCACGAAAAAAAACCAACGTATAACATTTACTCAATGAGCTACAAAGTAATACCAAAGAATAACGAACAACAACAAACAATAAAACAATCTAGCAATGATGAAAGAAAAGCAAATATCAAAATTGAAATGCACTAAAAAATTGTTAAAAAGGAAAGGAAGTATATGAAATTTCTAAGTACGCTACTTATCATAGTAGGTTTGTGTTTTTCACCAGTTTTTGCAAAAGGAAGTAGTGGCTCTTATAAATCTTCATCTTCAAAAAGCTACTCATCAAGTAAAAGCTCTTCAAGTAAATCATCTTCTGATGTTTCAGTCAAAGGTTATACAAAAAAAGACGGAACTCAGGTATCTGCATACAAACGAACAAGTCCAAATAGTAGTAAATCTGATAACTATAGTACCAAGGGTAATGTAAATCCTTATACTGGAAAAAAAGGTACTAAAAACCCATAATAATTCATTTTGAATATATTGAATAAGGAATCGAATGTTTAAAAAATTAATAATTTCTTCTATGCTTATTACATTACCACTTTTTGCAGTAAAAAGTGTGGGGATTGTTACTAAGGTTACTGATGACAATATAATGCATATTATGATAGGAAAAATATGGAAACGATAAATCAAAGCAAAAATATATATGATGTTCTAACGACTGGATTACAAATTGGAATACCTGCGATTGTTGGTTTGTTGGGTACATGGTTTGCTATGAAAAATAATAATAAAAATATAATTACAAATGCAAAATTAAATCATGACCATGAGATTCTCAAATTAGAGAAAAACCATGAAAAAGAGATAAAAAAATTAGAAATAAGCTATGCACAGGAAATAACTAAGCTAGAAAAGAATTATGAAAATGATATTAATAAAGCAAAAATACAAATAAAAATAAAAATTTTAGAAGAAGCTTTTGCACTAAGTGAAGAACATTTAAATTTTGCTTCACAATTCAAAACAAGACTTTTTAACTGTATAAGTTTTAATTTATATCCAAAAGAACTATATAAAAAAGATCAAAATATATATCAAAAATATATAAATGATTCAAATAATTTTAATGACTCATTTATACATTTGAATCAAGCATGTGCAAAATTAAATTTATTGGGTTTTAAAGATACGACATGGACCTTATATCAATGTAGCGACTTAGTAAGGATAGAATATAATAAACTAAACGCAAATGAAAAAAAATTTATGACAGAAGAAGAATTTGACCAATTCAACAAGAATTTTATTGCGCTTCGTGAAAACTATTATGCGTCTATAAACCAACAATTTAACCAATTAACATAAAACAAAATATGAAACTAGTGGAATATCGCCATAATAATTCATTTAGATATTGAATAAGGAATGATATGTTAAAAAAATTGATAATTGTTTCTATGCTTTCTGCATTGCCACTTTTTGCAGTAGAAAGTGTGGGTATTGTTACTAAGGTAACTGATGGCGATACATTGCACGTTATGATAGGCAAAAAAGAAGAAAAGGTAAGAATACTCTATATTGATACTCCCGAAAAATATAGTGGCTCAAAACTTGATAAGGACGCAAAGAAAGCGGGTATATCTGCTAATGATGAACAAGAGCTAGGAAAGTTAGCAAGTGGCTATGCTTCTAAGTTTTTTCAAAATGGCGATAAAGTTGTTATTGAGTCAAATAAGAAAGACCAATATGGTCGTTTACTTGGAACTGTAAATAAAAATGGAGTGGACTATTCAAATCAAATTATTAAAGATGGTTTTGCATGTATTTATAAAAAAGCACCTTATCCGGGTGAGCTTGAAAAAGATTTGAAAAGTGCTAAAGATGAGAAAAAAGGTCTTTGGACAATAAATTATGATGTTATGAATAAGTTGTGTAAGTAAAATTACAAAAATAGAAATATGTCATAGGAATGATACTGAAGAAGTAAAAAAAGTAGGGATCCCGAAGAACCCCTTTACAGCTGCCAATGCTTCGGTGCAGCTACACTACACTTATATGCTTTATACTCCACATTGGTCTTACGTTGAAAGAATTGTATCTTTTCTAAAATTAAAGTTTACTTACCAAAATCATTTATTGGAAATTTAAAAGAGGTGCTTATTTTATTTTTCAATAAATCATATAAATGTTCTTTTCCTCTTTCATATTTCCCATAAATAACATTTGATATAATATCTGCATATTGAATAAGTATATGTTTATGTGAATCAAAATAATGCACTTCGATTACACCATAATAATCATTTTCTAGAGCTTTTA
The DNA here is from genome assembly GCF_000813345.1 of Sulfurospirillum arsenophilum NBRC 109478. NCBI lineage: Bacteria > Pseudomonadati > Campylobacterota > Epsilonproteobacteria > Campylobacterales > Sulfurospirillaceae > Sulfurospirillum > Sulfurospirillum arsenophilum. The sequence continues at coordinate 666,977 of NZ_BBQF01000001.1, forward strand.
ATTTTATGTGTTCAGCGAAACTATTTAATGATTTAACTTTTATAGTATGATTATCTAAATGAAATATAAATTTATCTAAATGTTTATTATCATTAATTACCTTTATAGCTATAAAAGAAAGTAAATAATTATAAATTATATTTTTATCAACATTGTTTTTAAATAAATTAGTATTTTGTTTATCAGCAACCATATAATGTATTGTATAATCAATATCTTTCATATTATTAATTAGTGTTTGTTTTTGTGTAAAATCAAGTTGAGAACCTTTAATCTCAAGTTGATGAGTATAATCTTTTTGAAATTTTTGTAATATTCTTTTAACTTTAATTCTTTCTCTTGTATTAAACATTCCCAAAACAAAATATTTTTCTGCAATACCTAAATTCCCAGACTCATCAACCATATAAAAATTCATATAATAAACCTTTTTTTTATTCATAATAATCATATGCAAATAAAATTTAATTCGTGGTTAACATTATGTTAAAGACTAAAAAAACATACGTTTTATTCAAATCCCCCCCGATTATTCAAATCCCCCCGACCGCACCATTCATTTTTCTTCTTCTCTCTTTTAAACTCCATTTTTTAGTAAACTCAATGTTGAATTATGTTAGTATCACTCCTATTTTTTAAATCTCGAAAGGTTATTGATGAGAGAGTTAGAACTAAAAAATGTTATCAAGCTTGATGGCAGAGAGTTTTTAATTTCAACGATTAGTATGCATGTAAGACACTCTTTTTTTGAGGGTGATTCAAAGAAAATTGTATACGAAACCATGGTTTTTGAGATCATTAATGATGAAGTACAATTTCACCATCCTATTTTTAATGAACGCTATAATATGGCTGATGAGGCTATTGCAGAACATGGTGCTATCATTAAACATCCTGAAAACTTTTTTATTATCTAAGTACTTTTCTTTTCACATATGAAAAAGATTTTTGTACTTCTCTTTTTGAGCTTCGGAGTTCTTTTGGCTCAGAACACCAAGGATATTTTATTAATTCATTCGTATCATAAAGGGTATAAATGGAGTGATGATATATCCAAAGTGATTGAGAATAACTTTTTAGATAAAGAGAATATCTTTTTATCCACAGTATATATGGATACCAAGCGCGTTGATACCAAAGAGTATTTAGAAGAGTTTTACCACTACTATAAAGAACGATTTAAACACTATTCTTTTGATGTCATCATTGTTGCAGATAACAGTGCATTAGAATTTGTTCAAGAGCACTATGAAGAGCTTTTCTCTAAGTCTTCCATCGTTTTTTTAGGTATCAATAACTTTGAGCCCTCCCTCATTAAAAATATTAATCATATTAGCGGCGTTGTTGAAAATGTGGATATTGAAAAAAATATTGATTTGATTCTTTCACTGCATCCTAACTTAGATAAGATCCTCGTTATCAATGAAAAATCAATCACGGGGGATGCTATTCGTAAGGAGATTGATGCTGTAGCGCCTAAGTATCAAAAGCGTATAGAGATCGAACATGTTGACAGTATGGACATGGATGAAATTGCTTCCAAAACGGGGCAACTCAGTAAAAATAGTGCCATATTGTGGGTCTTGCTTTTCAAAGATAAAACAGGGCGCTTTTTCACGTATAAAGAAAATTTGCAGCAAATTCGCAAAATTACCAATACGCCCATTTATGGATTATGGGATTTTTACTTGGACTATGGCATTGTGGGAGGTTTTTTAACCAGTGCTATTTCTCAAGCAGAAGCTGCCTGTAAAATAGTAGATCAAATTTTTGCGGGAAAGGATCCGAGTTATATCCCCGTTGTTGAGAAGAGTCCCAATCGTTATATGTTTGACTACAAAGAATTAGAGAGCCATAGAATTGATGCATCTTCAGTTGTAAAAAATTATGAAGTTATCAACAAACCTTTCTCTTTTTATGATGAGTACAAACATTATGTATGGCTTTTCGTGGCAACTTTAAGTTCAATTATTATGGTTGTTCTCTTTTTGATGCAAAATGTACGTATTCGAAAACAGAGTGAGATGGCGCTTAAAAACCAATTGGAATTTATCAAAGTTTTACTCGATACTATCCCCAACCCTATTTATTATACCAATGTCGCAGGCGAGTATATTGGGAGCAATATGGCATTTGCTAAACTTTATGATCGCACGAAAGAAGAGATGATTGGAAAAACAATTTTTGATTTTTTCCCTAGCGAATGGGCAGAAGAGAGGCGCAAGAGCGACCTTGTCCTTTTAGCGAAAAAAGGCTCTGAAACCTTTGAACTCATGCTTCATCTTCCTAAAAAAAGGGCACGGCTTTTTACACTTAGCAAAGCTGTTTACAGTAATAGTGATGGCAGTCTGGGTGGAATTGTATGTGTGATGGATGATATGACTGAGCGCATGCAGCATCAGCAATTTTTAATTCAGCAATCTAAACTCACAGAAATGGGAGAAATGATCGCAGGTGTCGCACATCAATGGAATGAACCTTTGGTAGAGCTTTCGGCGATTATGCAAGATATGGAGTTTTGTTTCAACAGCGGCGAAATGGATCGTGCGAAAATGAAAGAGTTTGTACGCGATTCCATTATTCAAATACAGTATATGTCTCAAACACTGAAAGATTTTCGTAATTTCCTTAAGCCATCGACTCGTAAAACACTTTTTTGTGCGAAAAAGGCACTCAGCGAAGTCCTCGAGATTATTGGCAGACCGATCTTTTATGCGCATATTGATCTATCGATAACCTACCTCAAAGATGAGGGAACATTTCCTGTTTACGGTTATGAAAATGAGTTTAAGCAGGTATTACTTAACGTTATCAATAATGCCAAAAATAAGATTGTCAAAACGCGCAAGGGTTCAAAAATTATGATTGAAGTGGATCGTGAAATTATCCATACGAAAATTGTGATTAGCGATGATGGTGGACATATTTTAGAAAAAATTATTGGTTTTATCTTTGATCCTTACTTTACGACAAGTAAAAATGGGACAGGGCTTGGGTTATACATGGCAAAAATGATTATTGAAGATAAAATGGGTGGAAGTATTCGTGTGCAAAATTATGGAAATAGTACGGTAGAATTTACCATTCTAGTTCCCAATGCAATGAAAGGTGGCGAATGAAAATTTTACTTTTGGAAGACAATGCCCGTCTTAATGCGACCATTACAAAACGGTTAGAAGCAAAAGGTTATGCGATTGATACTTTTGTAGATGGCAAAGCGGCGTATGATGCGATGGATAATGGCTATGGATGTTATATTTTAGATATCAATGTTCCAAGTCTTGATGGCATTGAAATTCTAAAAAATGTACGTGATTTTTATCCTGAAACGCCTGTTATTATCATCAGCTCCAGTGTCGAGCTTGAAGTGATCAAAGATGCTTACAGTTATGGCTGTAATGATTTTTTGAAAAAGCCTTTTTTTATTGATGAACTTGAGATCAAAATTGAGAAATTGTGCAACATACGCAATGATATTGTTGATCTTGGACATGACTGTCAGTTTGATTTTAAGACAAGTTTATTACGAATAGGAAGTTGTGAAGAACATCTTTCGCGTAAAGAAAAACTTCTGCTTAATGTCTTAATCAGCGAAAAAGGGAAAGTTGTTTCGTTTGATAAAATTCAAGCGATGGTATGGGAAGGTAATTTTGCAAGCCTTGATTCTATTCGCTCTTTGATGCGAAGACTTAGGAAAAAAATTCCTTTTGAATGTATCGAAACGGTTGTAGATGTGGGGTACATCTTACGCTATTAATGTCGCACTAAACTTTACATGTAAGCGTGTCACTTTTCTTCTTTTGATACTTTACATGTAAAGGTTTTTAAGAAAATATCATATGTTTTTTATACCGTATTGCTACACTGAATAAAAACCCATATTTATAAGGATGTCTTGATGCTATTAAGCGGAAATTACCTTGATTTCTACAATGAAATCGTTACGTTTATTCCTGAGAAGAGAATCTTTACAGACCCTCTTCATACCATCGCATATGGTACTGACGCTTCATTTTATAGGCTTATCCCTAAAGTGGTTGTTTGGGTCAATGATGCGGATGAAGTGAGCCAAATCCTTAAAATTACCTCTTCACTCTCCTTACCTGTTGTTTTTCGAGCCGCAGGGACAAGCCTCTCTGGGCAAGCGATTACCGATTCTATTTTACTCGTAACTTCGCGAGATTGGAAAGGGATCAACGTTAACAAAGAGGTGAGTTTAATCACGATGCAACCTTCTGTTGTGGGTGCAGACGCTAACGCCTACTTGCTTCCTTATGGTAAAAAAATAGGACCTGATCCTGCGAGTATTGGCTCTGCAATGATTGGCGGAATTGCTGCTAATAACGCGAGTGGCATGTGTTGTGGCACAACCGATAACTCCTACAAAACGCTGGAATCGATGAAGATTATCTTCCATGACGGAAGTGAGCTTGATACGGCGTCATCTCAGAGTATTCATAACTTTAAACAATACCACCATGCTTTGGTAGAGCGCATTAGCGCACTCTCTTCCGAGATTAAAGCCAACCCAGAGCTTCATGATAAAATTGTACGCAAATTCAAGATCAAAAATACCTGTGGGTATAGCCTCAATGCGCTCGTGGATTATGAAGATCCGATCGATATTATCGCGCATCTGATGATTGGTAGCGAAGGCACACTGGGATTTATTAAAGAGATTACGTTTAAAACCGTTCCTGAGTACAAAGACAAAGCCAGTGCCTTGATGATCTTTAAAAACATCAAAGATGCATGTGACGCGGTTATTGTGCTCAAAACACAGTGTAAAGACAATGTCGCTGCTGCTGAGATGATGGACAGAGCAGGGCTTGCCAGTGTCGAAAATAACGAGGGCATGCCAAGCTTTTTGAAAACGCTCAGTCCTACAGCAACCGCTGTTTTAGTCGAGAGCCGTGCCGAAAATGATGCAAAATTGGATGAAAATATTGCAATTATCTTGGAAAAACTTGCTCACATTGAACCTGAGATGCCACTGCATTTTACCAAAGACGTCTATGAGTACACCAAATACTGGAAAATTCGCAAAGGGCTTTTCCCTGCTGTTGGAGCTGTCAGAGAGAGTGGAACAACTGTTATCATTGAAGATGTTGCGTATCCTATCGAATCTTTGGCGGATGCAACACTAGAGCTTCAAGAGTTATTTAAAAAATATGGCTATAACGAAGCGATTATCTTTGGGCATGCGCTTGATGGTAACCTACACTTTGTCTTTACCCAAGCGTTTGATGATGAAGCCGAAATCAAACGCTATGAAGCCTTTATGCAAGAAGTAGCAGAGCAAGTCGCGACCAAATACCAAGGAAGCCTCAAAGCAGAACACGGGACAGGTCGTAATATGGCGCCATTTGTTGAGTTGGAGTGGGGCAGTGATGCGTATGTGTTGATGAAGGAAATCAAAGCGATTTTCGATCCTAAGGGACTTATCAATCCAGGCGTTATCATCAACGCAGACCCAAAAGCGCATCTCAAAAATTTCAAGTCGATGCCTGCAACGGATGAGTACATTGATAAATGCATCGAATGCGGTTTTTGTGAGCCAACGTGTCCATCGAATTTTATTACATTAACACCTCGTCAGCGTATTGTCGCTAATCGTTATATGACAACGCTTAAAAATGAAGGCGAAGAAGAAGCACTTGAAGCGTTTAGTGCATTGTACCAGTATGATGGCATTGAAACCTGCGCAACCTGCTCACTTTGTTCTCTCACGTGTCCTGTGGGCATTGATACAGGTTCCTTAACGAAGAAACTTAGAGCTAATCAAATAGGCTCTCTAGGACACTCCATCGCTGGATTTATGGCAGATCATTACGGTGGCATTTTAAGTACGGGAAGTGTTGCGCTTAGTGCCGTCAAAGGTGTGAATGCGGTAATCCCTAATAGCATTATGAAAGGCATGAGCGAGGGGCTTAGAGCAATCACTGCGAATAAACTACCACTCTGGTCAGCGAGCCTTCCTGCTGGGCACCGCTTCCATCCAAGCATCAAACGTACGGGTAAAGCGGATAAAGTGGTCTATTTTTCATCCTGTATCAACCGAACCATGGCAAATCCAAATGAAAAATCAAACGAGAAGTCTTTGGATGTAGTCATCATAGGCATTTTGGAAAAAGCGGGATACGATGTGATCATCCCGAGCGCCATTGATGGACTCTGCTGTGGTATGCCGTTTTCCAGTAAAGGGTATAAACAAGAGGGAAAACAAAAATCGGATGAACTGAAAAATGCACTTCTTAGAGCCAGTGAAAATGGCACATATCCTATTTTATGTGATATGAGCCCTTGCAGTAAAACAATGGCACAAAACTTTGGTGATGAACTCAAAGTCCACGATACGGTTGAGTTCATTTTAGAGTATCTTGTTGGCAAAGTCACATTTACACCGATTGATGAGCCTGTTGTTATTCACCCAACGTGTAGTACGCGCAAAATGGGTTTGACTGAGAAATTGGAGAAAGTTGCTCGCCTTTGCAGTACCAAAGTGACTATTCCTGCCGAGATCGGCTGTTGTGGTTTTGCGGGAGATCGTGGATTTACCTTTCCTGAGTTGAATAAATCAGCACTTCGCCACCTCAAAGCCGCCATCCCTGAAGATACAAAACTGGCATTTTCAACCAGTAAAACGTGTGAAATAGGTCTCAGCGAAGAGAGTGGACTCAACTATCGCTCACTTTTCTACCTCGTAGAACGCGCTATTTCGTAAAAAACTTCTTTACATGTAAAAGGGAAATCTATCCAACACGAAGCGATAGATTTCTCCTTTTTTCACCTTTCAAAAAGCACTTTTCCATAGGTTTGATTTAATAAATAAAATGATAAAATACTAAAATTTTGACTATGGTTTTTAGTTAGATTTAAACAAAAAGGGTTACGTCGATGGAAGTTAATCTGTTTGTGGAAAGCCTCATGTTCTTGGTTCTTGGCATCTCCACGCTGTTTGTGTTTTCAGCTTTAATGGTCGTTCTTCTAAACGCTCAGGCTAAAAACGGTATGCACTCTTTTTTACTTAACGCAGTAAGTATGCATATGAGTAATTCTACTTTAGGATTATTGCAAAACGGTAACTTCGCAGTTGTAGCAGCTAGAGCTGCTTCTATCAAGTCTTACAACAAAAAATCAAAACAGTAAAAGGGCAAAACGAAGATGGCGAAAAAATACATCGATGTGATGGATACTACGTTTAGAGATGGATTTCAATCGGTTTTTGGTGGACGTGTACTTATGGATGACTTTTTGCCGGCAGTAGCTGCGGCAAGGGACGCTGGTATTAACCATTTTGAATTTGGAGGAGGGGCTCGTTTTCAAAGTCTTTACTTCTATCTCAATGAAGATGCTTTTGAAATGATGGATAGATTCCGCTCCATCGCAGGACCTGATGCCAACCTTCAAACGTTAGCACGTGGCGTTAACACTGTTATGCTCGATACTGGAAACCGCGAGCTTATTGATTTGCATGCGAAAATGTTTAGAAAACATGGTACATCAACTATTCGTAACTTTGATGCGCTCAATGATATTGAAAACCTCAAATACAGCGGTGAGAGAATTGTACACCATGGTCTTAAACACGAGATTGTTGTTACAATGATGGATTTGCCTCCAGGATGCGTGGGTGCGCATGATGTTGCCTTTTATGAAAAAACACTCAGAGATATTTTAAATTCAGGTATCCCTTATCATAGCGTCTGTTTTAAAGATGCAAGTGGAACATCCAGTCCGCAAAAAGTGTATGAAACCATTAAAATGGCTAAAAGACTTCTTCCTGAGGGCATGCATGTAAGACTTCATACGCATGAAACAGCTGGTGTTAGTGTTGCTTGTTACTTGGCAGCGCTTGAAGCAGGTGTGGATGGTATCGATCTTGCTGCCTCTCCTGTGAGTGGTGGTACGTCTCAGCCAGACATTCTAACGATGCTTCATGCTGTTAAAGGTAAAGATTACGATCTTGGTGGTCTTGAACTTGAAAAAATCCTCACCTATGAAGATGTTTTACAAGATTGTTTAAAAGACTACTTTATGCCACCAGAAGCAGTACAAGTTTCTCCACTGATTCCTTTCTCCCCAATGCCAGGCGGCGCATTAACTGCCAACACTCAAATGCTTCGCGATAACAACATTTTGCATAAATTCCCTGAAATCATTAAAGCAATGCGTGAAGTGGTTGAAAAAGGTGGATATGGTACGAGTGTTACGCCTGTATCACAATTTTATTTCCAACAAGCATTTAACAACGTTATGTTTGGACCATGGACAAAAATTGCAGAAGGCTATGGCAAAATGGTTTTAGGTTACTTTGGAAGAACACCCGTAGCGCCAAATGCTAAAATTGTTGCCCTTGCAAGTAAGCAACTTAAACTTGAACCAACCAAGAAAAATGCACTCGATCTTGCTGATGCTGACGATAGTAAATCTCTTTTACATGTAAAAGAACTTTTGGAAAAAGAGGGTCTTAAAACAACAGAAGAAAACCTCTTTATCGCCGCTTCGTGTAAAGAAAAAGGAATTGCATTCTTAAAAGGTGAAGCAAAAGCCAACGTACGTAAAATTGGTAAAGCCGATAAAGAAAAAGTATTGTGCAATGCTTCTGAAGATTACACCGTGATTGTCAATGGTCAAAAGTATAATGTTAAATCTTCTGATAAACAAGATGCGTTTGTTATTAACGGACAAGAGTATTTTATTGAAATTGAAGAGGGCTGTAGCGAAGATAATAGCAATGCGGCACTTATCCCAGCAAATGGATCAGAAGTGCGAGCAGGTGTTCCTGGCACTATTTTTAAAGTTCTTGTCAATGTCGGTGATAAAGTGACTAAAGGACAACCTGTTATTATTATTGAAGCAATGAAAATGGAAATCGAAGTGGCGGCATCCGTAGATGGTGTGGTCAGCAGTGTGAGAGTTAATGTCGGCGATACGATCGTTAATAATCAACTACTTGTCACTTTATAATTGCTGAGGGATTCTTGGAAAGATAATCACTAAAAGATGAATGCTTCAACTTTGGGCATTGAAGTATTAAGAGTGATCTAAATTCAAAGAAAATGATGAGGTGGTCTCAAAGAGTATGCTTTGAGACCAAAGAGCACGCAAGGTATTGGCTCTGGGAGGTCAACAGGTATTCTGTTGTCTATTTTAAATAAAAATGTTTTTGAGGATATAAACACTATGTCGAAGATTAATGAAATAGAGAAGTTAGGGTTAACCAATATTGAAAAAATTCACTACAATCTGAGTTATGATGAGCTATTAAAACACGAAATTGCTAATAACGAAGGTCGTGTTACAAGCAATGGAACATTTAGCGTTGATACAGGAATTTTTACTGGACGTAGCCCAAAAGATAAATATTTTGTAGATCAAGAGCCTTCCAACAAGTATATTTCATGGGGAAAAATGAACCAAAAGGTGAGTAAAGAAGTCTTTAATGAGTTGTTTGCAAAAGTGAAGAAACAGCTCTCTGGTAAAGATATTTACGTTCAAGATGCATACAGTGGCGGTACTTTAGCAAGTCGAAAAAGTATTCGTGTGGTTACTGAAATTGCATGGCAAGCACATTTTGTAAAAAATATGTTTATCAGACCTTCCGAAGAAGAACTTGTCAATTTTAAACCAGACTTCGTACTCTACAATGCATGTAAAATGGCGAATGATGATTATAAAAAACAGGGTCTTCACTCTGATGTTTTTGTGGTTTTTAACGTCGAAGAGAATATCGCGATTATTGGTGGTACATGGTACGGTGGAGAGATTAAAAAGGGTATCTTCTCTATGATGAACTACTGGTTACCATTAGAAGGCAAACTCTCTATGCATTGTTCTGCCAATGTGGGTGAAAAAGGTGACACCGCTCTTTTTTTTGGTCTTTCAGGTACCGGTAAAACAACCCTTTCAACAGACCCTAAGCGCAAGTTGATTGGTGATGACGAACATGGTTGGGATGACGATGGCATCTTTAACTTTGAAGGTGGCTGTTACGCAAAATGTATCAATCTTGATCCAAGCAGTGAACCTGAAATTTATGGTGCCATTCGCCAAGATGCACTTCTTGAAAACGTTGTGATTAACGACAACCATGTTGTTGATTATGCTGATGCCTCCAAAACTGAAAATACTCGCGTTTCATACCCAATCTATCACATCGATAATCATGAATCAAGCTTACAAGCAGGACATCCTAAAAAGATTATCTTTTTAAGTGCTGATGCATTTGGTGTTTTACCTCCTGTTTCCAAACTCACGAAAGAGCAAGCGATGTACTATTTTCTTAGTGGATATACGGCTAAAGTTGCAGGAACAGAGCGTGGCATTACAGAGCCTGTTGCAACGTTTAGTGCATGTTTTGGTGAGGCTTTCTTACCACTGCATCCAACGGCGTATGCAAAACTTTTAGGTGAAAAAATCGCCAAACATAATGTCGATGTTTATTTGGTAAACACTGGCTGGACAGGCGGAAGCTATGGTGTCGGTAAACGTATGAGTATCAAAGCAACGCGTGCATGCATCAATGCAATCCTAGATGGCAGTATCAACGAGTGTGAGTTCGAAAGTATTCCTGTTTTTAACATTCAAGTACCAAAAGCGCTTGCAGGTGTTCCAACTGAGATTCTTAATCCTAAAAATACATGGGAAAATAAAAGCCTTTATGATGCAACCAGAGATGAGCTTGCTGAGATGTTTATTGAGAACTTCAAAAAGTATATTACTTCGGATTCTGATTTTTCAATTGCTGGTCCAAAACTCTAATTTAACTTTACATGTAAAGGAGTTTACAAACTCCTTTACCTTTTTTACAATCAAGGAGATTTTTTAATGTCAAAGCTATGGTCTGGCAGATTTGCCGCAAGCGGAGCAGCTCTACTCGACGAATTTAACGCTTCATTACCTTTCGATCAAAAACTATACGAAGAGGATATTAAAGGCTCCATTGCCCATGCAACAATGCTTGCAAAGCAGGGTATTCTTACTCAAGAAGAAGCCGATCAAATCGCAACAGGATTGTTGCAAATCAAACAAGAAATCGAAGCAGGAACATTTGTTTTTGATATTGCCCATGAAGATATTCATATGTCTGTGGAGACAAGACTCATTGATCTTATTGGAGAAGCGGGAAAACGCCTTCATACAGCGCGTAGTCGTAACGACCAAGTCGCGGTTGATTTTAGACTTTATGTGCAAAAACAGAATATAGTGATTGTTCGCGTGTTGGAAGAGGTGATTGACGTTTTGATGAATATTGCCAAAGAGCATACCAACACGTTACTTCCCGGTATGACGCATCTGCAACATGCTCAACCGATAAATCTTGCTTTTCATCTTTTAGCCTATGTATCGATGTTTAAACGTGATATTGAACGAATAGAAAGCTCATACCAGCGAAACAATGTCTTACCACTTGGTTGTGCAGCATTGGCTGGAACACCTCATAATATTGACAGAGAGTATGTTGCAAAACTATTAGGTTTTGATAGTGTTAGTGTCAATTGTCTTGATACGGTGAGTGATCGTGATTTTGCGTTAGAAATTCTTTTTAATATTTCAACTATTATGATGCACGTTTCGCGTTTTGCAGAAGAGCTTATTTTATGGTCAAGCTATGAGTTTAAATTTGTTACCTTAAGCGATGAGTATTCTACCGGCAGCTCCATTATGCCACAGAAGAAAAATCCTGATGTACCTGAGCTTTTACGCGGTAAAACAGGACGTGTGAATGGCAATCTTATTTCGCTTTTAACCGTGCTAAAAGGGCTTCCTTTGGCGTACAATAAAGATATGCAAGAGGATAAAGAGGGCGTGTTCGACAGTGTTGAAACCGTTTATATGTCACTCAATATTCTTAAAGAAGCGGTACGTACGATGACGATCAATGTAGGTCGCATGAAACAAGCGTGTGAAATGGGTCACTTAAGTGCAACCGATTTGGCAGACTACTTGGTTCAAAAGTGTAATATTCCTTTCCGCGAAGCCCATTTCATTACAGGACGTGCCGTAGCGCATGCGGAGAGTTTAGGAATAGATCTTAGTGTTATGAGTGTGCCTGAGCTTCAAAAAGTTGATGCACGCATTGGTGAAGACGTGAGTCAATACCTCTCTTTAGTCCATTCTATGAACGCACGAACCTCCCAAGGTGGAACGGCGGTAACTTCTACATGTAAACAGATTGAAATTTTTGAAACATGGATGAAAGCACGTAAATAAAGGCAAGTCGAAGAGGTTTTTACCTCTTCGAGTGTGTTTTAAAGAAATTTATGTGAGTCGCTGTCGCTGAGGTGACTCCACGAAAGTTTTGCCCCACCCAAAAGATGAAAATGTAGATGCATTACTTCTTGCCCACCATCACTTCCGTTATTCGTAATCAAGCGATATCCACTCTCATCCAAACCTAAAAGTTTTGCAATTTTGTGCGTGAATTCTGTGAGTCCCACCATGATTTTTGGATCAACTTCTTGAAAGCATTTATACTCTTTTTTTGGGATAATGAGGATATGCACAGGCGCTTTTGGGTTAATATCGTGAAACGCTAAAAACTCCTCATTTTCAAGTACTTTGTTGCAAGGAATTTCGCCACTTACAATTTTACTAAAGATAGTCATCGCCTTCTCCTCTATTTTTTGGTTTTGTAATACATTGAGAATCTCTAAGCTTGCCAACGGTGTTGGTAGAATTTAGAATAAACGTTAGATTTTAACCTTTTATAATTAAAGTTTGACTAAAATGGGCTTCCTAATAGACTTAAGAGCATCATGCGTGCTCACGAATGAAAGGTATACCTTTGAAAGATATGGAAAATGCGATAGCTGCGTGCACATCGCTTGTTGAATTAGAAAAGATGCGCGTCTCTCTTTTTGGTAAAAAAGGGTATTTTGCGGCACAGTTTGAAGAGCTTAAAAAGCTTGATGGTGATGCAAAAAAAGAGTTCGCTCAAAATCTTAATGTCAACAAAGAAAATTTTTTAGAACGACTTAATGAAAAAAAGAGTGCTTTAGAAGCAGTGATGATTGAAGAGCAGATGCGTAAAAGCAGTGTCGATGTGACACTTTTTAATCAAGAAAGTGCTGCAGGTGCGCTTCATCCTGTCATGGACACGATGGATAAAATCATCGAATATTTTGTGAGCATGAACTTTTCGATTGAAGAAGGTCCTCTGGTTGAAGACGACTTTCATAACTTTGAAGCATTGAATCTTCCTAAATATCACCCTGCACGTGATATGCAAGACACATTTTATTTTAAAGATTCGATGCTCCTTCGTACCCACACTTCACCTGTTCAAATCAGGACGATGCTGAAACAAAAAGCGCCGATTCGTATGATCTGCCCAGGTGCTGTCTTTAGACGTGATTTTGATATAACACATACACCGATGTTTCACCAAGTCGAAGGTTTGGTGGTTGATAAAGCTGGAAAAGTCTCTTTTGCTAATCTAAAATTTATTCTCGAAGACTTTTTAAAGTACATGTTTGGCGATGTCAAAGTACGTTTTCGTCCTAGCTTTTTCCCATTCACGGAACCGAGTGCGGAAGCAGATATTAGCTGTATTTTCTGTAAAGGCGAGGGGTGTCGCGTTTGTTCACACACAGGTTGGCTTGAAGTGCTTGGCTGTGGTGTGGTTGACCCTAATGTCTTTAAAGCCGTAGGGTATAAAGATGTGAGTGGCTATGCCTTTGGACTTGGCGTTGAGCGATTTGCAATGCTCTTACACCAAATTCCTGATTTACGATCGTTATTTGAGGGTGATTTGAGATTATTGGAGCAATTTAGATGATAGTAACAAAACAGTGGTTAAACGAATGGATTGATCTTGGTGCAATCGATACTGATAAAATTTCAATAGCACTGAATGCCATTGGCCTTGAAGTTGATGGGCTCACACAAATCCGAATTCCTCAAAATGTGGTTGTAGGGAAGGTCGTTTCATGCGAGAAGCATCCAAATGCTGATAAACTCAATGTGTGTCAAGTAGATGTGGGCGAAAGCGTTCAACAGATCGTTTGTGGTGCAAAAAATGTAGCGGCTGGTCAAATGGTTGCCGTTGCATTGATTGACTCAGTTCTTCCTGGTGGACTAAAAATTAAAAAAGCAAAGCTTCGTGATGTTGAGTCATGTGGTATGATCTGTTCTTCCACAGAGCTTGGACTTCCTAAAATCAATGATGGCATTATGATCTTAGATGATAGCATCGGCGTACTTACACTTGGTAAACCTTTGTGTGAATATCCTCTGATCAATGATGATATTATCGAGATTGGGCTGACTCCAAATCGTGGTGACTGCCAAAGTGTTTATGGCGTAGCCAGAGATTTGAGTGTCTATTTTGATCTTGAAGTGAAAACACTTAACCAAAAAGAAGAAGAAGAGAATCAACCAGGTGTTGGCCGTGTTCTTCATCTGCATGGTAGTGAAGCATTAGATGGCTCTTACATGTACAAAGTTTTTGACAACAAAGAGATTGAAGTTCCACTTATTATTCAACTGCGTTTAGGGTTTGCAGAAGTAGAAAATAGCTGTTTATTGGGTAAATTAATTGATTATTCAACGTATGTTACAGGTGTCTTGCTTCGTGCGTATAACCAAACGTGTTTTGGCGCGAAAGATGACAAAGCAAAAATTGCTATTGCCAAAGATGAAAATGGGTTAGATACTATTTTTGGTTTGGGTGGTCAAAAAGTAGCGATTACGGGTATTGCTCAGATGAGCGAGTGCAAAGCCACAGCTTTAGATGAGCGAATTATTGTTGAAGCAAACTACACGCATCCTGAAATCATTGCATCGCGCAGTGCCAATAAAAAACTAGGTGGCGATAAACATCTTTACCGCTCTTCAAGAGGGAGTGAACCGCATCTTGCATTTGGTTTGAACTATTTCTTTAAAATGCTTCTTAAACGCTCTAAAATTATGGCCTACGCGGATTCCCAACAAATTACGCAAAGTTTTGAAGCCAAAGTGATCAATATTCACCAAAGTGAATTAACCCAAATGATTGGTGAAGAGATCCCTAAAAATAAAATTATTAAGATTTTAAAACATTTAGGATTTGGTGTTAACTTTGCTTTTGAGCAAGATGTTATCAATGTTAAAATTCCACAATTTAGATCGGATGTTGTGAATACACAAGATATTTGTGAAGAGATTGTGCGTATTGTAGGGATTGATAATATTACGTCTAAGCCTTTTGTCTTTGCAGAACAACTGAAGATCAATCAGCCTTATTTAAATTTTAAAAAGCGACAAATGTATCGTCACCGTGCCGTTTCAGCAGGTTTTTTTGAGACATTGCACTTTGTGTTTGATGATCAAGCAAATGCGAAGAAATTCCACTTACCACTTTTAAATGAAGCGCTTGAAGTAGCAAATCCTATTACCAGTGAGCTTAACACGCTTCGCAGTTCTTTGTTGCCAAATATCTTAAGCGCGGTTTCCAGCAATCTTAAATTTGGTAAAAAGCGTGTGGCACTTTTTGAAGTTGGCAGTGTTTTTGATACCGAGAGAGCTGAATCTAAAAAAATAGCGTTTGTTTTTAGCGGAGAGAATGGCATTGCAGAGATTGCGAACCACGGTAAGCCAAGCGAAATTGACTTTTTTGCCTTTGCCAGTAAAATCCAGAGTATTTTAGGAAACTTTACGCTTCTTCCTTTAAGCAATGTCAATGGTCTTTGCAGCCCTTATGAAGCCGCTCGTGTGATGATTGACGGTGTGGAAGCAGGCTATATGGCACGTGTCAATGTGCAAGTCGAAAAAGAGCTTGATTTGGCGCGTACGTATATTTGTGAGCTTGATTTTGATGCACTTTCGTACCAACGCAAAATTGCAAAAGAGTACTCTAAACTCCCATCTTCTTCACGCGATCTAAGTTTACTTGTAGATGCAAAAATGCAATACTCTGAATTAGAGCGTTTTATTGCTTCTATTGCTCCTGCTGCTTTGGTAAAATTTGCAGTAATCGATCGTTATGTGCATGAGAGTCTTGGCGATAAAGTAAGCCTTACACTCAAACTCCAATTCCAATCTATGGAAAAAACCTTTGAAGAAGAGGAGATCGCCTCTATGGTGGAAGCACTGCTTTCAAAAATTCAAGAGAAATTTGGAATCACCATCCGATGAAAACCTTACATGTAAACCCCAAAGCCTCTTTTGAGTTTACAACCGATCAGATCGCCAGCGATAAGTCAATTTCCCATCGCTGTGCGATTTTTTCACTTCTGAGCGATCAACCCTCCATCGTTAAAAATTATCTCCCAGCTGAAGATACACTCTGTACTTTGAGCATTGTTCAGTCTTTGGGTGCGCATGTTTCCAAAGCAGAAGATGGAACACTTACGATTACGCCACCTCTTAGCATTGTGGAGCCTCCACTGATTCTTGATTGTGGAAATTCTGGTACGGCGATACGCCTTTTAATGGGCTTCTTGTCTTCATGCAAAGGCTTTTTCGTCTTGTATGGCGATAAATACTTATGCTCACGTCCGATGCGTCGTGTTGCAGACCCACTGCGCAGTATTGGTGCCCAAATTGATGGCAGAAACAGTGGTAATTACGCACCTTTAGGCATTCGTGGAGAAACACTCAAAGCGTTTAATTACGAGAGTAAAATAGCCTCAGCACAAGTGAAAAGCGCACTGATTTTAGCGGCTCTTCAAGCAGATGGCATTTCCACTTTTAGTGAGCCAGAACTAAGCCGTGACCACAGTGAACGCATGCTTCGAGGTATGGGAGCCAATGTGCTTTCAGAGGGTTTACATGTAACCATTCATCCTCAGACAAAACCGCTTAATCCCCTTCATATAACCGTGCCAAGTGATCCATCCAGTGGCTTTTTCTTTGCCGTTGCTGCTGCGATTAACGAAGGAAGTAAAGTCACACTGCACAATATGCTCTTAAACCCTACGCGTATTGAAGCCTATAAAGTGCTTGCACGTATGGGTGCTTCTGTAGAGTTTATTGAGAAAGAAAGCTTGTATGAGAGTGTTGGCGATATTGTGATTACGGGACAAGAGTTGCATGGCGTTGAAGTGAGTGAAAACATCTCATGGTTGATTGATGAATTGCCTGCTCTTTCCATCGCTTTTTCATGTGCAAAGGGTAAAAGCCTTGTTAAAAATGCGCAGGAATTGCGTGTCAAAGAGAGTGATCGCATATCCAGCGTTGTCAAAAATCTTCGGTTATGTGGCATTGATGTGGAAGAGTTTGAAGATGGTTATGAAGTAACTGGCGGAGAGCTTAACAGCGCTACCATTAACAGTTTTGGAGACCACAGAATTGCAATGAGTTTTGCCATTGCTGGTACGAAAACAGCGATGAAAATTGAGGATATTGACTGTATCAACACCTCTTTCCCCAATTTTATTGAGTTGCTTTCTCAAATAGGAAATGTGCAATTATGAAGATCAAATTAGCAGCGAGTTATGGTTTCTGTTTTGGCGTAAAACGAGCTATAAAAATTGCTGAAAATACAAAAAATGCCTCAACGATTGGACCACTTATTCACAACAACGAAGAGATCAATCGTTTACGTGAGAATTTTAATGTCAAAACACTCCATAATATCTCTGAAGCAGAGGGAGTGGGTAAAGCGATTATACGAACACATGGCATTCCAAAAAAAGATCTTGAAACATTGTTAAAAAGTGATGTTCAAGTCATCAATGCGACGTGCCCCTATGTGACAAAACCCCAAGAAATTTGCGAAAAAATGAGTACGGAAGGGTATGAAATTGTCATTTTTGGCGATGCAGATCATCCTGAAGTGAAGGGTGTTGAGAGCTATGCCATTCATGGCGCACACGTGGTACAAAGTGTCGGTGAACTGGAAAAAGTGAAATTTAAAGGCAATAAAATTGCTGTCGTTTCACAAACGACACGGAAAATCAATGAATTTTTAGAAATTACCAACTTTTTGGAGACACGTTATAAAGAAGTTCGTGTTTTTAATACTATCTGCAATGCAACCTTTGAAAATCAAGATGCTGCACGTGAGCTTGCAAAAGAAGCGGATATTGTGATTGTGATTGGGGGTAAAAACTCCTCCAATACGAAGCAGTTACACAGCATTTGCAAAGAGTATTGTAATGATAGTTTTTTAGTAGAGAGTGAGAAAGATTTAGATCCGAGTTGGTTCGTCGGGAAAACGCTTTGTGGCGTGACTGCGGGCGCTTCAACACCGGATTGGATTATCGAAAAAATAGTTGGAAAAATCAGCGAAATTAAAGTATAATAGACAACTTTTACATGTTTACATGTAGCTAAATGTGTCAAAAATCAATCAAAAAGGGTATAAAATGGTAAATGAGGCGAACAAAGCTGTTCATACTGACGCCGTAGACGAACATGAGGAGATGGATTTTGCGGCTATGCTGGAAGAGTCTTTCAAAGATTCTGAGAGAGATGCACTCATCAATGGTGTTGTTGTAGCGATCAAAGAAGATGTCATCTTAGTTGATGTGGGCAAGAAGTCCGAAGGACGCTTGAATGCATCTGAGGTTACAGATGAAAATGGCAACATAACATGCAAAGTGGGAGATGTAATCCCTGTAGTTATTACAGGATTCAGAAACGAAAGACCAGCGGTTTCGCACAAAAAGGCCCTTCGTAAAGGTCATATTAAATCATTTATCGCTGAATATAAAGAAGAAGACGATGTTGTTCTTGATGTTAAAATCACTGGTAAAAATAAAGGTGGATTTATCGCTGAAAATGCAGAAGGTATCGAATTTTTCCTTCCACGTTCACAAGCAGCTGTTAAAGACATGAACGCACTTATGGGTAAATCACTCAAAGTCAAAATTATTAAAATTGACACAGATACAGAATCTATCATTATTTCTCGCAAAAAATTCTTGGATGATGAGCGTAAAAAACGCAAAGAGATCGTTCAAGAGTTGATTGACCGTGACGAAGTTGTAGAAGGAACCATCAAAAAAATCACAACATATGGTATGTTTGTTGATGTTGGCGGAATTGACGGTCTTGTTCACTACAGCGAAATTAGCTACAAAGGTCCTGTAAACCCAGGTACACTCTACAAAGAGGGTGAAGTTATTCCTGTTAAAGCGATCAAATATGATAAAGATAAACGTCATCTTTCTCTCTCAGTAAAAGCGGCTATGCCAGATCCATGGGATGAGATTAAAGATGAATTAGAGACAGGTGATTCGATTCAAGTTACCATCAGCAATATCGAGCCATACGGTGCGTTTGTTGATCTTGGTAATGACATCGAAGGATTCCTTCACATCTCTGAAATTTCATGGGATAAAAACATCAAACACCCACGCGATTACATCGAAGAGGGACAAGTGGTTGATGTTGAAGTTATTGAAATTGATGCAAAAGAGAGAAGACTTAGAGTTTCTCTTAAAAATGTACTTCCAAAACCATTTGATGATTTCATGAAAAAATTCAAAGTAGGTGATGTTGTCAAAGGTGAAATCACAACGATTACTAACTTTGGTGCGTTTGTTAAAATTGGTGGAATTGAAGGCTTACTTCATAATGAGGATGCTTCTTGGGATCGTAACAACAAATGCAAAGAGCTTTTTGCTGTAGGCGATGAAGTTGAAGTCAAAATCGTTAAAATTGATGAAGAGACTGAAAAAGTATCTCTCAGCAAAAAAGAGCTTGAAGATAGTCCAATTCAAAAATATGCAAAATCACATGAAAACGGTGACATTGTTCATGGTAAAATCAGAGATATTAAAGATTTTGGTATCTTTGTTGAGCTTGAAGAGAATGTTGACGCATTGATTCGTAAAGAAGATTTAGGTCAAGTGAATGAAGAGGATCTTAAAATTGGTGATGAGATCGAAGCGGCAATCACTTTTATTGATGACAAAAAAAATCGTATCCGTCTTTCTGTAAGACGTCTTTCAAAATTGAAAGAGAGAGAAGCGCTTAAAGAGATCAATAAAGAAGAGAAAATGACGCTCGGAGATATTTTAAAAGATCAATTGAAATAATCGATGCAAAAAAAAGTACTTGGCGCACTCTTTTTACTCCTCTTTTTAGGTGTAGGGTTTTTTCTTTCAAAACTCCTACACCAAGAGGCGGATGTGAATGCGGATGTGACCAAGTACGAATCTCCCAAAAAGCAAGAAATCAAACAAGAAATATCACAAAAAGTTTGGATCAAAGAGATGGCACATCAAGATGCTAGGGAGTTTATTTTCCCTGTCAATGAGCTTTTTATGCAAATTGATGCGTATGGACAAAAAAGTGGTACGGGTAGTAAATTAAAGTCGTTTCGCTTGGTGATTGATCGGGCGGATCGCTATTCACTTTTTTGTATCATACAAACACTTACCTCTTTGCACCTGCCGTATATGGTGATTAAGGAAGATAAAGTTCCTATTATCTATATAGAAGAGAAGAGTGAGAAACAACTGGATAAGGTTGTTTTAGAGCTTGAAAAATACGATATTAAATCAAAAATTGTCGAGGTTTGGTTATGAAACAGAAGAAAATCATTGTATGCGATGCTATTCACGAAAAAGGTTTTGAAATCTTACGTGCAGAGAAAGATATTGAAGTTATTGATGCTGTGCGTTTACCTAAAGATGAGTTATTGAAAATCATTGGTGATAGTGATGTTGCTATTACGCGTAGTTCAACCGATGTTGATGAAAAATTTCTCAATGCTGCTACGAATTTAAAAGCGATTGTAAGAGCTGGCGTGGGTGTTGACAACGTGGACCAAGATGGTTGTAGCAGACGCGGTATTATCGCAATGAATGTTCCTACGGCCAATACTATTGCCGCAGTTGAGCTTACCATGGCGCATCTTTTAGGAACGGCTAGAAGTTTTGTGAATGCCAACAATCATCTCAAAATCGAGCGTGTTTGGAATCGTGAAAAATGGTATGGTGTCGAACTGTGCGAGAAGCGTTTAGGTGTTATCGGTTTTGGTAATATTGGTAGTCGTGTTGCGATTCGTGCTAAAGCATTTGGCATGGAAGTCATCGCGTATGATCCGTATATCTCTGCTTCAAAAGTAACCGATCTTGGCATGACCTATACTGAAGATTTCAATAATATCTTAGCATGTGATTTTATTACGATTCATACACCGAAAAATAAAGAAACGCTCAACATGATCTCTCATGATGAGATCGCAAAGATGAAAGATGGCGTTAGACTTATTAACTGTGCACGTGGTGGACTTTACAATGAAGATGCTCTTTATGAGGGTATTAAAAGTGGAAAGATTGCATTTGCGGGTATCGATGTTTTTTCTAAAGAGCCGGCAACAAGTCATCCCTTATTAGACCTTGAGCATATCTGCGTTACACCTCACCTTGGTGCAAACACCTTAGAATCTCAAGAGAAAATTGCCATCCAAGCTGCAGAAAATGCTATTAGCGCGGCGCGTGGTATCAGTTATCCTAATGCCCTTAATTTGCCAATTAAAGCAGAAGATATTCCACCATTTGTTGAGCCATACTTAGAACTCGTTCAAAAAATGGGCTTCTTGGCAGCGCAACTTAACCGCTCAGCGATTAAGTCTATCAAACTTGAACTTGAAGGTGAGATTGGTGCATACGCTAAATCACTCCTTACGTTTGGTATTGTAGGTTCTCTCAAAGAAGCAAATGAAAACAAAATTAATTATGTTAATGCTGAGTTTGTTGCCAAAGAAAAAGGTATCGATAGTAAGTTTTCAGTTGAAAACAGCACCAGTGGGTATAAAAATATCGTCACATTGACGCTCACGACAGAGAAAAATGTCGTCAGCATTAGTGGTACCGTCTTTGGTGAAGATGAACAACGCATTGTTGGTATCAATGGTTTTAAATTTGACTTTAAACCAAAAGGCAAAATGATTATCTTTAAAAATAATGACGTACCAGGTGTTATTGCCAATATCGCTTCCATTTTGGCGAAAGAGGGCATTAACATTGCAGACTTTAGATTGGGCCGTGGTGCTCATCAATTTGCAATGGCGGTTATCTTGGTCGATACAGACATTGATAAAAAAATCATTGCAGAGCTCAATAAACTTGATTCATGTGTTTGGGTTGAGTACGCTGTTTTATAATTTTTGATATTTTTATTCAGGAGTGGACGTGTAAAAGTCCACTCTTTTCCTCTGTTTCGTTTAAATATAATTAACTTCTATTTCATAAACTCCCAATTTTATTGCTTTTACTAGTCGATTTAAAAGTAAAATTTAATTACCTTTTTCTAAAATAATGCATTTAATCTTTTCAGATAAATAAATAAATATTATAAGTTTGATAACATTGTTATAATTTATGAAATTAGGATAGGAGTTTTGCATGAAAGTCTTGCTTTTTCTCTTACTTGCTAGTGGTCTTTGCTTTGCAGAAGATGGGCTAAGTTTAGACGATGCCATTAAAAAAGTGAAAGAGCAAAACAGTGAAATTGCTATTGCAAAGTTTGATGAGCAAATAAAATCCTTAGAACATCAAGCCGCCGTTGGTCAAAACTATGGTAGTGTAGAACTTTCCCAAACAGCACTTCGCAGCAACGATGCGCTTTCCATTTTTGGTTATAAACTTCAATCCCGCCAAGCCACATTTGCTGACTTTGGTTTTAAACAGTTTACGGGCAGTAACTATATGCAAACGCCTGAAGATCTTAACAACCCCAAAGATAGAAATCATTTTCAAACCAAAGTAGAGTACACCATTCCGCTTTATACGGGTGGTAAGTTAGAGCAGTACGGCAAAATCACCAAAGCATTAGAAGCGATGAGTACATTGGACAGAGAAGCGATGAGTTTACAAAAAATTTATGAGCTTAAAAAAAGTTTTTTTGCCATTTCGCTTTTGGATGCTTATCTTTACAATTTACACATCATTGCTTCCAATACGGCCAAACTTGAAGCGCGTACCGAAGCGATGATGCAAGAGGGGTATGTTAAAAAAGTGGATCTTTTAGAAGTCCAAAGCAAACAAGCCGATGTTGAGCGTCTCATAAATCAAGCTGAAGCCAATAGAAAACTTTTGTACTATTTTGTCTCTTTCTTGGTCGATGAATCTATCCAATCCATCAAAGGAAGTTATGAAGATGCGCAGACTCTTTTAGTCGCCGATGAGCGTCTCTTAAACGATAACCTTGAGATCAAAAAAGCAGAACAAAGTGTGGAAATCTCTAAGATGAACCTCGCAGTGCAACAGAGTGCTTTTTTACCACAGGTGGGTGCCTTTGCCAATTATGGGAGCAGTGACGATAAGTATATGAATGACTTTTCAAAAAACGATGCTTACACGGTAGGACTTCAAGTAAAATGGAACCTTTTCAATGGCGGAAGCGATAAAAACAGTTTAGAAAAAGCGCGTGTCGAAAATCTTAAAGCAACACAGCAGTTAGGGCTTGCAAAGAAAAATATTGCCTTGTCTTTAAAACAGATTCAAACGCAGATTCAAAATCATGAGTATGAGATCAAGAGCCTTAAAAAAGAGGTGGAACTCGCACATCTTATCTATGAAAATTATGCAGGCAGATACGAGCAAAAACTTGTCTCCATCAATGATGTTTTAATCAAGCAATCTGAAGAGCTGACCAAAGTGTTGAGACTTCGTGAAGTCCAGAATGCACGCAATGAGAAGATCTTCGAGCTTCAAAAATTAGCCAGTAAGGAAATGCAGTGAAATCTTTACATGTAAAAGTGCTCATGCTTAGTTTAATTGCCTCTGTAACGCTTCATGCAACGAGCTTAAACTTGAGTGGCAGTGTCATCTCAGAGAACCAAAAAACGATTTCCAGCCGTTACATGGGCTTTGTTCAAGCCGTTTATGTGAGTGAAGGCGATGTGGTTAAAAAGGGCGACCTACTCTATACGATTGACTCCAAAGAGGTTGATACGGCACTCACTCAAAGCGAACTTGCTACTTCCCAAGCAGAGCTAAATTTGAAAATGTATGAGAACCAATACAAAAATTCTGTTCTCAACTTAGAGCGCTATCAGCGTCTGCTTGCCAAAGACATGGTTTCAAAGTATGAAGTTGAAAACCTTGAACTCTCCACTGCCAATCTCAAAGCGACGGTAGAAATCGCACAAAAGCAGGTAGCATCTGCGAAACAAAAGCGTCAAGAGGTTCAAAACCAGTACCAATACCTCAAGGTTAAAGCTCCTAATGAGAGTGTGGTGATCGAAAAGCATATTAAAGCAGGTGAGATGGCACTTTCAGGGGTTCCTACTCTTGTATTGGCTGATTTAAGCTCGCTTAAAATCAGTACGGAGATCGCGGAGAGTTACCTCAAAAGTGTCAAAATAGGAGATCGTGCGCGCGTGGAAGTACCTTCCATTGGTTGCATTAGCGAAGGGAAGGTTGAAGCGATAATCCCAAGTTCCAACCCTATGGCACACACGTTTAAAATGAAACTCTCGTTTACATGTAAAGAAGCCAAAGCTTATCCCGGTATGTACGCTATCGTGGTTTTAGGTGAGTAAACAATGAAATACAAAGAGAAATATCTAGCGGGTTACTTAGCGCGTCTTTTTTTACGTAACCCTCTCACGATGATCTTAGGGGCAACACTCATTACCTTAGGTGTCATAGCGCTCTCTTTGATGCCACGCGAAGAGGACCCTCAAATCTCAATCAGTGGGGGTGTTGTCATCGTTTCTCTGCCCGGAGCCAGTGCTGCGGAAGTGGAGCAAGTCGTCATTCGTCCGCTAGAGCGACGCATCAAAGAGATTAAGGGAGTGGAGCATATTTACGGTGTTGCGAGTGATAATGTGGGCATTGTAAATGTCATGTATTACATTGGTGAAAACCGTGAGGCATCCAACCTCAAGCTTTACGATAAAGTGATGCAAAATATGGACCAAATGCCTGCTGGAACGTCTACGCCGCTGGTTCGTCCTTTTGACATTGATATCGATATACCCATTCTCTCCATTGCTTTTTATGCAAAAAAGCCACAAGGTGTTGATAACGTAAGCCTTTATAAGCGAGTAGAAGCGTTTCGAAATTCTCTTGGAAATGTCCCCAATGTGGCTAAAACGGAGATCAAAGGTGAGCACAAAGAGCAGTTTAACATCGAAATTGATCTTCTAAAACTCTCTGGCTATAACCTCTCGTTAGATCAAATTGTTGGGGCATTAAAGTCATTGACTGCCTCTTCACCCGAAGTGAAAAATAGAACCCAAGACGGTAAATTGATCGTCTTGGGTGTCAAAAATGCGTTAGAGCGCATCGAAGATATTCAAAATCTTATTGTGGCACATTACGGTGGTTCGGTTGTTTATCTTAAAGACATTGCCGCGATTCATTTAAGCGATGATATTCAAAATAAAAAGAGTGCACAGATAAGCTACAAGCAAGGTGAAAACTTTACTCCCTTGCAAGATCAGGTAACGCTCAGTATTTCAAAACTTAAAGGCTCCAATGCTGTTGTCATTGCAAATGATGTATTAAAACGCCTTGAAGCTTCACAGGGAGCATTAGAAAAGGCGGGAATTGGGTATATCGTAACGCGAAATTATGGCGAGCGTGCCAATGAAGCGGTGAATGAGCTGGTGTTTCACCTTCTTATCTCCATTGTGATTATTGCACTGTTGCTTATATTTATTCTCGGGTGGAGAGAAGGTTTGATCGTCACGTTAACCGTTCCTGCCATCTTAGCCATTACCATTTTTATTGCGTATATGAGCGATCAGACAATCAACCGCATTACGCTTTTTGCTTTCTTACTCAGCCTTGGACTCTTAGTGGATGATGTCATCGTGGTGATTGAAAATATCCACCGTCACCTACATGCTGAGGAGGCTAAAGATAAAGAGATGGATGAACTTCTTATCGAAGCAACGGATGAGATAGGCGCTCCCACCAATCTTGCAACGATTGCCATTATTCTTACGATGGTACCAATGGCGTTTGTGGGACAGATGATGGGTGAGTTTATGAAGCCTATACCGCTGAATGTTCCTGTGGCAATGATGGCTTCTCTTTTGATCGCCTATATTTTTACGCCCTTTCTTGCACGCAAACTTTTAAAAAAACCAACGCATACGAAAGGAGAGAGCAATGCAAAAATTTGAGCAGTTTGTTCACTCTCTTTTACTCGAAGAGCGTAAAAAAAAGTTGGTACTTCTTTTCACCTTGGCAGCATTTATACTGGCAGTGTTGATGTTCCCCACAAAAATCGTTCTAGCAAAGATGTTGCCCAGCAAAAGTGCTAATACTTTTTCTATCTATGTTGATCTGCCCAATGGAAGTTCTTACCAAGAGACCAACCATGTCAATGCGTGTGTAGTAGGCATCTTGCAAAAAGAGAAAGAGATTCAAAATATCGAAGTGTTTAATGGCATGGGCTCACCTTTGGATTATGCAGGTTTGGTGAAAGGATCAGGGCTTAAGAGCGGTGAACACGTAAGTGAAATCGTGGTTAATCTCAGTGCTATTCATGAACGAGATGAGCGCTCCTTTGCCATAGTTCATCGCTTACGCCCGTTGATCCAAAAAAACTGTGAGGCACTCATCCCCCAGACGTCCATTAAGATGGTCGAACAGCCCGCAGGCCCTCCAACGATGGCTGCCCTTGTCATTGAGCTTTATGGGGATAATGCCGAACGCCTTGGCACGCTTTCCGAGCAGATCAAACGAATCGTGATGCAGACAAAAGATTTGGTGGATGTGGACATCATGAGCGATGAGATTTATGAGAAGTATGCACTGATCTTGGATAAAGAAAAAGTGAGTCGAACCTATCTTAGTATTGAGAAAATTAACGAGTTACTCTATCTTGGATTTGAAGGGATGCATGTAGCACACAAAAACAGTGAAAATTCTCCTTCCCAAATCCCTCTTTATGTCGTACTGAGTTCACCTTCCAAGTCACTGCCTCACGCTTCCATCGAGGAGCTTAGCGCTAAGCTTAGTTCGTTAAAATTGCTCAATGCACAAGGTATGATGGTGCCACTGTCTGAAGTGGTACGTGTTGAGAAAGTAGCTTCTTCCCCAACCATTATGTCAAAGAACTTACAGAAAATGGTGAGCATCGTAGCAGAAGCAGATTTGGTTTCCCAAGTCTATCCGCTTTTAGAGGCACGCTCTCGCATTAAAGAGGCATTGGGCAATGAGTTTGAGATAAGCAGAAGCCATCTTTTTGATCTAACCCTCAAAGATAAAAAGAGTGGTGAAGTGTACGAGCTGGTTTGGGATGGTGAGATGAAAGTGACGATGGATACCTTTCGAGATCTCGGCGGTGCTTTTATCGCAGCCCTTGTTTTGATCTTTTTACTCATGGTTGTTTACTACAAAAGTTTTGCGCTCTCTGGCATTGTGTTGCTTGGTAGTTTTCTCTCTATTATTGGGGTGATTATGGGGCATTGGATTATGGATCTTTTTTCTTCAACGACGTTTTTTCTCACTGCAACGTCACTTATTGGCTTTATTTCGCTGATGGGCATTAGCTCACGCAATGCACTTTTGTTGATTGATTTTACACAGACATTGATGAAACAAGGTACTCCGAAAAAAGAGGCAATAGCCCAAGCGAGTGCGACACGTGCAAAGCCGATTGTACTGACAGCTGCGGCTATTATTTTAGCCAGTACACTGCTTGCAACAGATCCTATTTTTGGGGGTCTTGGTGTGGCTCTTATTTTTGGGACGATTGCGGC
Organism: Sulfurospirillum arsenophilum NBRC 109478; assembly: GCF_000813345.1. Lineage (NCBI taxonomy): Bacteria > Pseudomonadati > Campylobacterota > Epsilonproteobacteria > Campylobacterales > Sulfurospirillaceae > Sulfurospirillum > Sulfurospirillum arsenophilum. Next base: position 694,581 of record NZ_BBQF01000001.1, read on the forward strand.
GGTGATTGTCTCTTTGGTGGTAGTACCAGTGCTTATGGATAGTACGAAAGCAATTTAAGGACGTTTACATGTAAATCATAGATAGGGCAACTTATTGTTTTACATGTAAAAGTTTTCGACGCGTTGAAACGAGCAGACGCATGACGCGATACATAAAAAGACGCTTGTTTATCATGCTGATCTTGCGGCAATTTTTATCTTTCAAACATTCAAATACCTCTTCTAACGCCAACTTCTCACTCACGGATAGATTTGTCATACCGTTCCTTTTTGCCCGTCATTTATCTTGCGCACCAATCTCACAATATCTTCATCTCTTAACATTCCAAGCATATTAAAAACCACAGGAATCCCCATAGGCGCGCTACTTCCGAGTCTCCACTCTTGGTAGGTACGCATCGAAATACCAAAGTTTTCTGCCATCTTTTTTTGAGAAATTTTTTTACCCATATTCTCAGCTTCAATAGCATTATGCAAAAGATTGATGATATCGCTTGTTTTCATCGTACGATTCTACTTTAAAACGTATTAAATATAAATTAAATTGTATAAAATATACTAATTAATTTATATTATAAACTTTATAACAGATATTATATCTTTTTAATTGTTATTTTAATCATTTATATTGATTTAAACATACAATATATTGTATAAAAATAAGTCATTTTGTTGTCTTGACTTTTTTCGCTATAATGGCGAAAACTAATATTTAGGAGAAGTTATGGCCTCTATCGGAATGGGCGACTTAAAAAAAGGGTTAAAGATCGAATTAAACGGTGTCCCTTATAAAATTGTAGAGTACCAACATGTCAAACCAGGCAAAGGTGCGGCATTTGTACGTTGTAAAATTAAATCTTTTGCAAATGGTAAAGTAATTGAAAAAACCTTCCACGCAGGCGATAAATGTGAGACTCCAAATCTTGAAGATAAAATCATGCAGTTTTTGTATGACGATGGTGATTTTTTACAATTTATGGATAGCGTTACGTATGAGCAAATCGGTCTTACACGTGACCAAGTAGGTGAGGCAGCAGACTGGATCATTGATGGTATGAATGTCGATATGCTTTTCCACAACGGTCAACCTATTGGTGTTGATGCTCCTGCGTTTGTAGAGCTTCGAATCGTAGAGACTCCACCAAACTTCAAAGGTGATACCCAAGGTGGTAAAAAACCAGCAACTCTTGAGAGTGGCGCTGTTGTTCAAGTTCCTTTCCACGTTGTTGAGGGTGATCTCATCAAAGTTGACACGGTACGTGGCGAATACTTAGAAAAAGTAAAATAAGCTTACATGTAAAAATATAGCGCCGTTAAGGCGCTATACCTCTCTTCTTCTTTTCCCCTTTAGTGCTATAATAACCTCATAACTCAACTGTTTAGGGGGCTTTCAATGTTTACACATCTCTCCATCAAAGCTCGCAATATTATTTTGGCATGTGTCGTTTTATTGGGACTCACAGCGATTCACTCGACAGCAAAATTTTTTAATGACAAAGAAAAAGAACTTTTAAATCTTCGAATGGATGTCACCTTACTCAAAGAGGATATTTTGACGCTGCGAAAGCATGAAAAAGATTTTTTGATGCGTAGTGATATAAAGTATGAAAAAGCACTTATTGAATCAGCAATCCAACTCACCGAGCGGTTACAAACACTTTCTCAACAAGCAAAGCAAAAAGGGATCAATACAGATGAATTGAAACATTTAAGCGAAGTGATTACGACGTATGTAACGGTTTTTAATGAAGTGGTTACTCAAAAAAAGAAAATAGGGCTTACCCCAGATGAAGGGCTAGAAGGGAAAATGCGTCAAGCCATTCATGATGCTGAAAATGGATTTAAAGAGCTCAAAGACTATAAAATGCAAACTTTGATGCTTACCCTTCGTCGCAATGAAAAAGATTTTATGCTTCGTTTCTCACCAAAATATTTTGAAGAACATGGTGCAAACTATAAAAAAGCACTCGAGTACGTTCAAAGCCATGACGAGCTTGCCTTTTCAGTTAAACTTTTGGAAATATACCGTGAGAGCTTTATCGAGTTTGTCAAAGCAAATGAGGTGTTAGGCTTAGATGAAAAGAGTGGGTTGAGTGGTAAATTGCGTACGACTGTACACCAAACAGAAGAGCTGGTTGACTCTTCCATTAAAAATTTAGACCATGAAATAGCATCAACCCTTCAACAAACAACGTTTATTTATGTTTTCGTTGGAGGTACGGTTGTTAGTATCGTTTTATGTTTGATTGTCCTTATTATTCGAAGCGTCCTCCTACCACTACGTGCGTTAACCAAAGCCATTGTTTCTAATGAACGTGATTTGACACTGCGCTATAGTACACCTTACAATGATGAACTCAAAGAAATCGCTGATGCACTCAATGCTTTTATGGAACGACTGCGACAGATTGTTATAGGTGCTATTCATGCAAGCGATGAAAATGCCGCTGTGTCACATGAACTTTCGACAACTTCCAATAACATCGGTAAGCGTGCGGAGGAAGAGAGTCGTATTGTCGCGCTTACAACGCAAACAGGCAATCAAGCGCGTGACAAGATTGATGATTCGGTTAGTAACTCTAAAAAAGCACAAACAGAGATCGCCCAGACCAATGACGCACTGATTGAAGCCAATCAAATTTTTGGTGTTTTAATTCAAAAGATTGAACAGACAGGTGTCGTTGAGAGCGAGTTACAGCATAAGATGATTACCCTCTCTCAAGATGCAGACAAAGTCAAAGACATTTTAAGTGTTATTGGTGATATTGCGGATCAGACCAATCTGTTAGCCCTCAATGCTGCAATTGAAGCAGCGCGTGCAGGTGAGCATGGCCGAGGGTTTGCTGTCGTTGCTGATGAGGTACGCCAGCTGGCTGAGCGAACGCAAAAAAGTTTGGTTGAAATTCATGCTACAGTGAGTGTTATCGTTCAAGCGATTGTCAACTCTGCTGATCAGATGGAAAAAAATGCAAAACTTTTTGATGGTCTTGTCTCTCAGTCGGCGGAAGTTTCACATAAGATAGGGACTTCAGTTGGGCTTATGGGTAGCGCAATTCAAGTCGTCTCTTTAGCGACACATACATCAGAGGAAACGGGCAGTGAAATCAAAACAATCGTCGATGAAATCAATGAGATCAATCACATTACCTCAAGTAATGCAAGAGACATCGAAGAGATCGCCTCTGCTGCGGAGCATCTACACAGTGTGACACAAAAACTAAACGATCAATTGCACTATTTTAAAGTGTAAAAGAAGGAAAAAAATGAACAAAAAAGTACTAGTTCCTTTAGCTACAGGATTTGAAGAGATCGAAGCACTCACGATCGTCGATATTTTAAGACGAGCAAATGTGGAAGTGGTTATGGCAGGTTTAGAGTCTTTACATGTAAAAGGCGCGCATGGTATTGTTGTTGTTGCCGATACGCTTATAAACGAGTTGGACGGAAATAATTTTGACATGATCGCACTTCCAGGCGGACTTCCTGGCGCTACAAATTTGGCAGCGCATACGAAGGTACAAACGCTTTTAAAAGAGTTCGATGCCAAGGATAAATCCATAGCGGCTATTTGTGCCGCACCGTATGCCCTTCATACCGCAGGGGTGCTGAAAAATAACTACACATGCTACCCCGGATTTCAAGCTAAAATTGGGAGTGCAGGGTATAACGCCAAGGATAAAGTAGTGATGGACGCTAACATCACAACATCACAAGGTCCAAGTACAGCGATGCTATTTGCTCTTTCTTTGGTGGAACAACTCTGTTCTCGTGAGGTGAGCGAAAATTTAGCAAAAGATTTACTTCTAGTTTAAGAGGAAAAACAATGTTCCTGGCAACTCTATTATCGTTAAAAAGACCAACATACAAGATTAGAAAGCAATCAATTAACAACTGAAATTATGTTGGGTATGGTCAGTGTTGCTGTATTGCGTAAAGCTTTACTTCTCTTCGTAGTGGAGTTTGAGTCCTTCACTGCTCATCACAAACCCGCTAATAACGATTTTGCCTTCATGCACCATTTTATGATGTTTCGCACACAGTGGGATGAGATTGTAGCGATGGTTTTGATGGAAGTGGTCGATGTTACCGTTGGCATCGGCACTCTCTTGCGCTTTGATGTGATGCACTTCATCGACATATTCATCACAGAGTGCGCATTTGGAGAGGTAGAGATTTTTGTTGTATTTGCTACGTTTTTTCTGCTTTAAAAGCTCCACTTCGCCAAGTTCTCCCGCGAGGCTTCTTCTGATGTCATAAGCCGTTTTGATAAACTCTTTATCCATATGCAAAGATTTGGCAAACTCTAAACCATACAATGAACTACCACTACCAATTTCGAGCTTTCGGTTGTAAAGCAGTTTGTCATTCTCTTCATCGTAACTGACTCCTAAATGCAGATAGATTACTTTTTTAAGCTCCGCGATTAAAGGCAAATGGCTCAGCTGATGCAGATGGGTGGCAAAGACAAAGAAAGAGCCTAAAGCGTGCATCTTCGTAATGGCACTCGCCACAATGGCGAGAGCAGACTCAGTCTCCGTTCCATGGCTGATCTCATCGCCAAGCACGAGTGAAAATTCTGTAGTACGGTTAAAGATATTTTTGAGCTCAAGCATCTCGACCGTGAAGGTTGAAAGCCCTTTGTAAAGGTTGTCATGGCTGATAATGCGTGTGAAGATTTTATCGAACAGGTTAAAACGCATGGAAGCACACGGTACAAAAAAGCCCGCTTGCGCCATGATAACGGCAATGCCAAGACTTTTCATGAGCGAAGATTTGCCACTGGAATTGATGCCATAAAGCAAAATACCTTGTACTTCATTGGCATTGCACGCTTCTAAGGTGACATGATCGTGGGTGATCTCAGGTGAGCAGTTTCCTAAAAAAATATCGTTGGGAATGTAAATGCCATTTTCCTCGCGTGACTCAATGAGCGGATGGCGAAGTCCAATGGCTTCGATAAAGCGTTTTTCTTCTTGCATCGGCAACAGCTCAGGTCTTGCGTAGTTGAAATGTACCGCACATTTGGCGTTGCTTAGGGCAACATCAAGGGTTCCCACAAACGAGATAAGATGCTCTAATGTAAGGGCGTAATGCGTCTCGATTTTTTCCAGCATCTCATCGTAACGCTGTTTGACCAAAGCGATCATTTGCAGGTTGCTGAGTGTGATCTCTTGGGAAATTTCTTCAATCAAGGATGCTGAAATCTTCACGCTGTTTTTGAGATGCCTAAAGGTAAAGTCTTTGAAAAAGTAGTGCTTCTCTCCAATGGTGATGAAGCTCTGCATGAGTTTTTCTTCAATCAGCGCAAAACGGTTTTTGCTGATAGAGATGTAGTGTCCTTCACTCTCCAACCACTCGATGCTTAGCGTCGTGCGGTTGCTCTCTTCAAAAAGTGCTTCAATATGGCGTGAGATATGCTCAAGCGCACTAAAACGCTCTTCTTTGCTCTGCTCGATCTTGTCGATTTGCGGATAGACCCCTTTAAGAAAAAGGTTTTCGCTGATCTGATCTTTGCGAAACTTGGCGCACACATCGAGTACAAACGTACTTTTGAGCATTTCTAAAAGTGCTTCACTCTCATCGAAAAGATCTTTGGGGGTTGGAACTTTTTTAAGTTCGGCTTCTTTGAGAATGCCTAAGATCGCTTCGAGGGAAGTGCTGAGGTAATCAAGCTCCAAAGGGTGCAATTTTTTAAGAGCAATCCGTCTTAAAATGCGCTCCAAATCATAGACTTGTTTTAAAGCAATCTCAAATTTTTTGTACTCTTTGATAAGTTGGGAACTTAGATCAAAACGCTCGTTTAGCGTTTTAAGATCGCAAATAGGATTGAGCAAACGCTCTTTCAAAAGGCGCTTTCCGATGGCAGTAGAGGTTTGGTCGATCAGGTTTAAAAGTGTCATCTCAGAGGGATTTTTGGAGATGATGTCAAGCTGTTCAAGGGCATTGTTGCCGATGTAAAGATAACGACTGTTGCCTAGTAAAATAGGACGACTCATCTTTTCGATAATGTTGGCATCATGCTCAATGATAAAATCGCACAAAATCGCTAAGGATTCGCTCGCGTAAGGGTAGCGTTCGATGTCGAGGTATTCGATAGGTGAGAGCAGGGAACGAATCGCATAAATGCGCCCAAAAAGCTCATTTTGATACGCTACTTTAAGGCGCTCTTTGTTGATGCTGTGCGCGACGCTTGGTGTAATTTCAAGGTAGTTTTGCACCCACTCTTTATCGATGCTTTCGGTGTTAAACGTGAGGACAATTTCGCTGGTTTTATAGGTTTGTAAAAGGTTGAAAATCTCATCAAGTGCATACGTTTTATCTTCTCTCGTACCATGCACCTCGTTGATGATGGTCTTTCCAGTAGTGACATCAATCGCACTGTAGCCAACGGAGTAGATCTGATGATTGCAGTCAACAAGCAGAGAGACAAGGTAATTTTCGCTCGATTCAATGAGGTAGTCAAAGTTTGTACCCGGACTTATGATGTTTGAGATGTAACGCTTTACATGCGGTGGCTCGCCTTTTTGGCGTACTAAAACGATGGTGTATTTTTTACTCTGAACCAGACGTGCAAGGTAGCGATCAAGTGAAACAGAGGGAATGCCCGCAAGCAAAGGATTTTGGAGTGAATTTTCTAAAATGGATTTGTTTTTACGGGTGAGTTGGATGTTCAGTAGCTCTGAAACTTCTTTAGCTTTACCGATTTGATGCGTTTCATTGTTCACTTCGTAGGTTTCAAAAAAAGAGCCTATCTCCATAAAAACAATCGTATTTTTGCCATATTTTGCTTCAAAAAAGAGCTGAAGGTCGAAGTAGATTTCAGTGAGAAGTCTCTCTTTGGAGCAGAGCATTTGAGCAATATTTTCAAGCATTAAAACCAGTACCGCCTTTAAAAGATAGATTCAATTATACACAAAGGAAGCATAAAGAAAGGGGTTGTTTGGTACAATAAAGAGACTATACATGAAGGATGAACATGGAGATTGAAATTTCAACACCTGCTCTTTTATTTCCCGCGGTTTCGCTTTTGTTGTTGGCTTATACCAACCGTTTCTTGGCTGTGGCTCAGCTTATTCGGATGCTTCACCGTCAATCAACAGAGCGTGAAAATTGTGAAGAATATAAGCAAATTGAAAACCTCAAACACCGATTAGAACTTACCAAATGGATGCAATTTTTTGGAGTGCTCTCTATCTTGCTCTGCACACTTTCCATGTTTGAACTTTTTTTAGGACTCTTTGGCATCGGTAAACAGATCTTTGGGCTCAGCCTCATCGCAATGTGTATTTCGCTTTTTATCTCACTTTGGGAAGTGATGATCTCGACGCATGCGCTGAATATGGAACTGAGTGATATGCATGACAAGTGCAAAATAAAATAAACTATAAAGAAATAAAATGAATCAATACCTTCTCGTAGGCGAGAAAAATCGCCTCAAAATCAACCGATATACCGACAATGGCGTTTACTTGATCTGTGAAGATCAAGACGAAGTTCTCATGCCAAACCAATACGTCACTTTTGCAATGAAAGAGGGCGATGAAATCGATGTCTTTGTCTATTTTGACTCGGAAGATCGCATCGTGGCAAGTACCACATTTCCCAAGGCAATGCTGGATGAATTTGGCTGTTTTGAAGTGGTAGATGTAACGCCATTTGGTGCTTTCTTGGACTGGGGATTACCCAAAGATCTTCTCGTACCTAAAGCGCTTCAAAAGTTCCCCTTTTATGTGGGTATGAAGGTCATCGTGCAGGTCTGTTTGGACGATGAAACAGGGCGCATCATCGGCAGTCAAAAATACAATGATTTTTTAAAGAAAGATCTTAGCGCACTCAAACTCAAACAAGAGGTCAATGTGTTGGTGCGTGAGCGCACACCACTTGGCTTTAAAGTGATCGTTAACAATCTTTACGATGGACTGATTTTTCACAATGAAATTTTTGAAAACATCGAAGTGGGCGATGAAAAAGTAGGGTTCATTAAGACCCTAAGGAAAGATGGCAAACTCGACATCATCTTACAACCCATTGGCGATAAAAGCGATAAGGTCGCAGCTGCGAAAATCGTAGAGATTTTAAGCCTCACAGGAGGCGCTTGCGAGATGAATTACAAAAGTACCCCTGAGCTTATTTCCGAGCGTTTTGGTCTTAGCCGTAAGGCGTATAAACGCGCACTTACCAAGCTGATTGATGCGAAAAAACTCGAAGTGAACGATGAGGGAATGCGTCTTTTATGAGCCGTGTTGCCATCATCGGAGCGGGGGCTTCTGGACTGGTCTGTGCCATCGAAGCGGCACGTAAAGGTTTACATGTAACGCTTTTTGAGAAGAACAGTAAAGTGGGTCGAAAAATCCTTGCTACAGGCAATGGCAGATGCAATATCTCCAATGAAAAGATCAACATAACGTGCTATCATGGCGAATCACCTAGCTTTGCCAAAGAGGCATTGAGGCGTTTTGATACGTTTACATGTAAAGCCTATTTTCGCTCTTTAGGGCTGGAAATGCGTGAAGGAGAAGAAGGCAGACTTTACCCGATGAGTCATCAAGCTTCCAGTGTGGTGGATATGCTGATCCATGAGGCACGAAGTTTGGGCGTGAACGTTTCACTTGAGAGTGAAGTGCTCAAAATAGAGAAAAAAGGTGCAGAATTTATTTTACATGTAAACGAAAAAACGCACGCTTTTGATGCATGTGTGATCGCGACAGGAAGTGTTGCGATGCCAACCCTTGGAAGTTCTGGCAGTGGTTATGCGTTTGCGAAAGCTTTGGGGCACAGTGTCATTGCGCCGTATCCTTCACTCGTGCAATTTGTCAGCGATGAGCCGCACCTTAAAGAGGTGAGTGGTGTGAAAGTGGACGCGGGTGTGGAACTTTACATCGCTAACCAAAAACGTCAAAGTGTGCAGGGCGATCTGCTTTTTACCGCGTATGGACTCTCCGGTAGTGCTATCTTAGATATAAGTCGTGCCGCGTCTAAAGCCTTTGTGGATGGTGAGGCCGTGCATGTTGTGCTTGATCTTTTGCCAAATCTCAGTCGTGAAGAACTTACGTCATTGCTTCAAAAACGACTTTCTTTTGCGAAAGATAAATCTCTTACCTTATGGCTAGAGGGAATCATTCCTAAAAAACTCGCTCATTTCATCGTTGAAAATACAAAATTAACCCACATCAAAGAGGCAGCAGCTCTTGGGGCAAAAGAGATGAAAAAGATCGTTTTTGCTTTGAAGTCATTACGTTTACATGTAAAAGCCACCAAAGGATTTGAGAGTGCTGAAGTGTGCGCAGGCGGTGTGGATGTCAGAGAACTGGATGCTAAAAATCTGATGTCGAAAGAGATCAAAAATCTCTATTTTTGTGGGGAAGTTTTAGATATTGATGGCGATTGTGGAGGGTTTAATCTCCACTTCGCTTGGGCTTCAGGCTATCTTGTCGGACAGAGTGTTTAGTCTTTTTTATCTTTATGTGCAGGTTGTTGCATAATCATATAAATGATAAAAGCAAAAAATGCAATGGTAATGGTTGTAAAAAGCAATGAAAACGTTTTAACCACCACATAGGCTACGATCAAAATGGAAAGAAGAGTTGGTACTTCATTGTAGGCGCGAAAAAATTTGCCACTGCGTTTACACTCATCTTTTTCTAATTCTTCTCGGAAATATTCTAATGAAAACGAATACGCGGTCATTAACGCAACCACGACTAATTTTGCATAGAGCCATTCGCCTGTTTCAAATAAGATAGGGTTGATAATGAGCATTGCTGAGCCACTAAGAAGTGTTGCCCAAAAAGCAGGAAGTCCGATGTATTTGTAGACTTTGTACTCTTGTATTTTAACAACTTCCACAAATTCACTTTTGTGAGAGTGTTCCACATGATAGACAAAAAGACGTGGCAGATAAAAAAGCATCGCCATCCATGACATAAATGCCATAACATGAAACGTTAAAATCCAACTATAATACTCCATTTTTCGCTCCTGCAAAAATATGTGCGCATTATAACAAGTATAAGAGGTTTTTTAAGGGATTTTTAACAGCACTCCATTTCAGCTTTTTCCATCAATTCAATGCCTTTTTCAAACTCGTACTCTTCAAAGAGCGCAGAAAGATAAAAAACATGCGAGCAGATGTGGTACAAAATATCTTTCGCGTCATGTTTCGCAAAAACAGCTTTGTAGTCATTCGGAATAAGCGTTTCAAAACGAATCCACAAATCATCTTTAGCTTCAGGGTGAAGCTCAAAAAGTTCGTACATAGCATCGAGCACTTGGGTGGCATTTTCATAGCAGTCAATGTTGTGAAAACTCACATAACGATCGCGTATCTCTTCCATTAAAGGCAGCCTTTTTAAGAGGCTTATGCATGTTGTGTTCCTTAACATTACAAGGAAAATAAATGATTAAAAAAAGTCTCTCACACTTTCCTCTTTGTCAATCTAAAGAGTGCTGATTTTAAACAAGAAATATTGATGTATAGTGGAATTAGCTGCAATGCTATAGCATCAATGAAATCAAAAAAGGATATCCAATGAAAAAGAGTTTAACATTTATAATGCTTCTGTTTGTGGTACTTATGGCGAGTGGTTGTGAAACATGGCGTGGTGTCAAAAAAGACACATCTAACGGCGCTGAATGGAGCAAAGATAAGGTCAATGATGGCGCTAAATACATCGAGAAAAAAACCGAGTAAAGATAAAGAGACAGGCTACTTAAAATGTTTACATGTAAATATTTTAATGAAGCACTAAACTCTCAAAAGGGGTTGGTTCACTCCACAAATAGCCTTGAAAATAGTCAATGCCTAGCTCTTTACATGTAAGGTAAATATCTTCGCTTGCAACAAATTCTGCAATCGTTTGCATTCCTACTTTTTGGGCAAAGGTAACGATGGCTTCAACGACGGCTTTATGGGTGGCATTTTTATTGATCGTTTTAATGAGTGAGCCGTCTATCTTGATAAAGTCCGCTTGGAGTTTGACCAGATACTCAAAGTTCGAGTAGCCCGTTCCAAAATCATCAATGGCGATCTTTACGCCTTGGCTTTTAAGCAAGGTTAAAAAGGAGATGACTTCAGGATGGTTTTCGATGCCTTCTCCCTCTGTGATCTCGATGGTAAGGTGCTCACTTACATTGTGCTCGTACATCTTCTCCAGTAAAAAATCAACTCTGCTTTGATCTAAAATATCGCTCAGCGAGAGATTGATGGAAAACTCCGCCCGTTTGTCTGCAAAAAAAGCAAAGGATTTTTGAATCACGATTTTGGTGATGTTTGCGTAAAGATTGGCACGTTTGGCATGTTCTAAAAAAAGATAGGGTGAGATAATGCGACCCTCATGGCGAAGACGTACCAAGCACTCAAACTTTTGGATTTTCCCGCCTTCAATGCTTTGTGCAAAAACCTCAAAACGATCTTTTTTCAAAGCTTCACGAATGGTGTTTTCCCATGTGAGATCGGCCTTGGCATTGGACTGAGGATTGCATAAAGAAGGATTTTTGGCATCGTAGATCATAAGGTCTTTTCCGATGCGTTTGGCTTGTTTGATGGCAAATTCGGCATTGAGAAAAAGGTCGTCGTAGCCTATGGCAACACCAATGCGAAGCGGAGCGTAAATCTTTTCATTTTCCATTTCAATGGGAGAATAGCCAAAGTACCAGAGGCATGATTCAATGTTTTGTAAAAAATGCGCTTGCTCGATCTCTTTGCCCGCAAGAATAGCAAAAAGATCAGCACCCAGATGAAAGACAACGGCTCTGGAAAAGCGACGTTGGATTCTTTGCGAGATGATTTTGAGGATTTGATCGCCCACTTCATACCCAAAGGAGTGGTTGAAGTTCCAAAATCCATTGACGTTTAAAAGAGCTAGTTTATTGGCTGTTGAATTGGCAAGGGTATTGACAAAGCGCTGGCGATCTGGCAGTTCCGTCAGCGGGTGAATTCTGCCATATCGCAATTCATACTTTAGCTCTTTTCGCATACCTTCGCGCACCTTGTGTGTTTTGTGTGATAGTTTAAATTTTGCCACTATTGTACTATGACATTATTTAAAAAATTATCTTGGGCACCCTAACGAGGTTATTTGGAAAAATGCCCCAATATTTCATCGGTTGGAGTCTTTGTCAAATCAAGTGTTAGATTGAGGGTAAGGCTCGTTTGGATGGAAGGGTTGAGTGCTGTGAAGATTTTATGGTTAATGGCTTTAGGTGCGGCAAAGAACCACTCATCATGCTCATGCTTTAAGAGAGTCTCAGAAATTTGCAAGACAAGCTCGCGAATTCGCTTTAGCTCTTCTTCTTCTGCCATGTTATGGTTCTCTCCTGAGCCTTGGCGACCCCATGCTGTTTCACAATGACCTGAACGATCGGAGAGTTTTTCACTTGGCTTTTGATGGACGTCGAGGCTATCACTGCTTAAAAGGCATTCAAGCGACTCTCTGCCCATAGGGTCTGCTTTAACACGAAAGAGTTTGAAATGCTGTAAGTCCGCAACAACAACTAGTTTGGATGACATATTAACTCCTTTTGAAGCGTATAAAACGCCTAAGATGTTTTATTATACTCCAAAGTTTTTCAAAAAACGTTACGTTTTTAGCTTTACATGTAAACTCAAAAAGCCCTTAAATACGAAGACTCAATTAAAGCTTTTTTCCCTTCTTCTTTGGCCGCATAGAAGACAAAGTTAGGGTTGCGTAGGAGTTCTCTGCCGTAAGCTACCAAATCGCAAAAGCCTCCTTGTAAAAGCTTTTCGCCTTCTTCTGCTGTGGTAATGAGTCCGACGGCAATCGTTGGAATCTTCACACTTTCACGAATGACTTTGGCATAAGCGGCTTGGTAGAGTGGCACAAGTGGGGGCATCTGTTGCGCTTCATTGTTGCCACCTGCTGAGACGTGAATCATAGCAACACCAATATTTTGAAGCTTTTTAGAGAGGTAAATACTCTCTTCAACACTCCATCCCTTTTCCATCCATTCGTCCGCACTGATGCGTACAAACAGAGGAACATCTTGAGTGGCATCTAAAATGGCTTGGGCAATTTCAATAACGAAGGCGCAACGGTTTTCCAAACTGCCACCGTATTGGTCGGTGCGTTGATTCGAAAGTGGCGATAAAAATTCACACAGCAAATAGCCGTGTGCCGCATGTAATTCAAGAAATTCATACCCAGCGTAGATAGCGCGAAGAGCAGCTTGTACGAAGTGTTTTTTAACCTCTTGCATCTCTTCGAGACTCAGTTCATGTGGAAGTTTATAGCCATTTTTATCGCTAAACGCAATTGGGCTAGGCGCTACGGGAGTAGAGGTGGCACAGATACTTTTACGTCCTGCATGGGCGAGCTGTACGCCCATTTTTGCCCCATAAGCATGGCATAAATGGATGAGTTGTTGATGTCCTGATACTTGGTTATCGTCCCAAAGACCAAGATCATTGTCGCTGATTCTGCCACGAGCCTCTACCGCGGTTGCTTCAACGATAATGAGACCCACCCCACCCATCGCGCGTGCTGTATAGTGGACAAGATGAAATGGAGCTATAAGCCCATCATTTTCAGCTTTGTACATACACATAGGTGGCATAACCACTCTGTTTTTGAGAAAAATGCCATTTTCTTCATACGGGCTTAAAAGTAGGCTCATCATCACTCCTTTATTTTATGGCTAAAAGTTCGCTCTCTCTCCATCCACCGCCCAGTGCTTTGAAAAGCTCAGCTTGGGATGTGAGAAGGTATTGTTTGGTCGCAACAACACTTAAAGAAGCACTTAAAACACTTTTTTGTGCATCTAAGACTTCAAGTTGATTGGCAACACCTTGGTTAAAGCGTTTGGTTGAGAGGTCTAACACTTTTTGATACGCTTTAAGTTCCTCTTCTTGGAAGGCGAGTCGGCTTTTGGCTAAGTTCTCTTTTGCCAATGTGTCATGGACTTCTTTATAGGCTTTTTTAACACTTTGCTCGTAACTGATTAGGGAAGATTGTAGATCGGTTTCGGAGATAGATACACGTTGTTTGATACGCCCAAAGTCAAAAATAGGCACGCTCAAACTTGGTCCAAAGCTCCATCTGTTGGCGGTTGATTTAAGAATGTTACCCAGATCATCACTTTGTTGGCCATAACTTCCTGTCAAACTAATCGTTGGAAAATAGGACGCTTTTTCAACACCAATAAGGGCATTTTTGCTTTTAAGATTTTCCAACGCCTCTTTAATGTCAGGGCGATTTTCCATAAGCGATGAAGGGACACCACTCGGAATTGAGAGCGCATTTGGAAGGCTTGTGTCTGCTGTTTGCATTTCAAAAAGTGCTTGTGGACTTTTCCCTACCAAAATAGCAAGAGCACTTTGTTGGAGTTTATAACTTTCCATCAAACTGTTTTGAGATGCTTTAACATTGTTGTATTGCGCTAAAGCTTGGTTGGCTAAAACATCGCTGATGGTGCCGACTTTTTGCTGTTTGGAGCGAAATTCATAGCTTGCTTTGTAAGCGTTCGCACTTTGTTCTAAAATCGCCATACGTGCTTGCAGGGAGGCTAGGTTAAAGTAAGCACTCACAACATCGTGAATCAAGCTATTGCGCAGTGTTTCTCTTGCTGCCTCAGTTGATAAATAGAGTGACCAGTTTGATTCGCTTTGACTGGAGAGTCTTCCCCAAAAATCAATTTCGTAAGACAAGCTACCACCCAGCGTGTAGTCAGAGTACTCAGCGCGTTTATTTTTCGTTGTAAACGCCTCATTACTGGTTTCTTGACGCGTGGCTCCCGCATTGGCATTCAGTGTTGGCAATTCATTCGCTTCACTTAAGCCAAATGTTTGACGTGCTTTAAGGACTTTCAGTGCAGAAAGTTTCAGGTCGTCACTGCCAACAAGCGCTTCATCGACAAGGGCATTAAGCTTGGCATCGTTAAATTGTTTCCACCACTCTTTGTTTACATGTAAAGCCTCTTGGCTGCTTTGAGGTATTCCCACTTTGGGAACATTCAACTCTGGTTTGAGTGAACATCCACCTAAAAAGAGGATGGTAACAAAGGATAAAAGGGTAATGCTACGAGTCATGAACGACTCCTTTTTTGGTCAATTTCTCTTTGGTCTTCATAATGAGATAGAAAAAGAGCGGCACAAAGAATGTCCCGATCAACGTAAGCGTAACCATACCACCCACAACCGTTGTTCCGATGATATGACGGCTATTTGCCCCCGCACCTGAACTGATGGCAAGAGGAAGAGTTCCAGCGATAAAGGCAAACGATGTCATAACAATAGGACGGAACCTTATTTTTGCCCCTTCGATGGTTGCATCAATGAGACTGTGACCTTCACGAAGTTTGTGCATCGCAAATTCAACCATTAAGATTGCATTTTTAGAAGAGAGTCCGACAAGTGTTACAAGACCTACTTGGAAGTAGATGTCGTTTTGCAAATCTCTAAAATAGACTGAAAGTGCCGCACCCAAAAGGGCAAATGGAACGGCTAGAACGATTGCAAAAGGAATCGTCCAACTCTCATAAAGAGCAGCCAAAATCAAGAATACAAAAATGATCGCATAGATAAAGGCGGTATTGCCGCTTTTCTCCAATAGTTTTTCTTGGTACGATGTTCCTGCCCATGCTATGGTGTAACCGTTGGGGAGGACACTTTTAGCAACTTCTTCAATGACACGAAGTGCATCACCGGAGCTGTACCCAGGGCTAGGTTGACCTGAAATTTGTGCCGCTTGGAACATATTGAATTTTTGAATAATCGAAGGACCCACAATGCGTTTAATACTAGCCAAAGAACTAATAGGAACGAGTCTGCCTTCACTGGATTTGACGAAGACATCATTGTAGTTTTCAACACCTTCTCTAAAGGCGCTATCACTTTGGACGTTTACGTGGTAGGTTCTACCAAAGAGGTTAAAGTCGTTGGTGTAGGTATTTCCAAAGGTTGCTTGAATGGTTGTAAAGATGTCTGCTACATCCACGCCTAAAGATTTAGCTTTTTCGTTATCGACACTGATGAGAAACTGAGGTACATTGGTGTTGAGTGTGGAACGCATCGCAGAAAGTTCTTTTCGTTCGCTCGCACGTGCCAAAATCTCTTTAACATAGCCATCCAGCACTTGGATGTTTGCGCCTGTTCGATCTTGCACATACATCTCAAAGCCACCTGTGGTACTCATACCCATAATAGGAGGAGGGGTTACAGGAATGAGCATCGCCTCTTTATTTTGAGACAGACCTCGCATCATTTGACCAGCGATTGCTTGTGAAGTTTGATCCGCATGAGGTCGCTCATCCCACGTTTTTAGACGAATAAAGCTAATACCCGAATCGGTTTTATAGGCATTGATAATAAAATCAAGTCCTGACATAGCACCTACACGTTCAACATTGGGATTGGTAAGGGCAAAGTCACTCACCTCTTGGCTTACCTTTTGGGTACGACCAAGGGATGCACCAGGCATAAGGTTGTTGATGACCAGAATCATACCTTTGTCTTCATTGGGAACCAGTCCTGTTGGAATGCGCGCGATAATCACTAAAATAGCAACAATCATAACCGCAAAAATCGCTACATTGAAAAATCCAAAGCGAATAGTTTTACGAACACCTGTTGAAAAGAGGTTGGTTCCCACTTCAAAGAATTCGTTGAACTTTTGAATAAACCAAAACGGCTCACTCTCATGTTTACGTAAAAGCAGGGCACAAAGAGCAGGTGTCAACGTCAACGCCACGATACCAGAGATGGTAACGGAGATGATGACGGTCATCGCAAATTGCTTGTACATCATACCACTAAAGCCACCCATAAATGCCGCAGGAATAAACACGGCACATAAGACCATTACGATGGCGATAACAGGATTTGTGATCTCTTTCATAGCCTTAATGGTCGCATCTTTAACGCTTAAGTCTTCTTCTCGCAAAATACGCTCAACGTTTTCGATAACAACGATCGCATCATCAACAACCAGACCAATGGCTAAGGTTAGACCAAAGAGCGTTAATAGGTTGATCGAAAAGCCTGCGGCATAAAAACCTGCAAAGGTTCCAACGATGGAGACAGGAATCGCAAGAACGGGGATAAACGTCGCTCGAAGATTTCCCAAAAAGAGGTAGATGATTCCCACAACGAGGGCAATAGAGAGAAGTAAGGTAAAGATAACCTCATGGATCGATTCGCGTACGAAAACGGTTGGATCATACGCAGTATCCACTTCAAGGTCGCTGGGGAAGTTTGGTGAAATTTCAGAGAGTTTTTTCTCTAAAAGGTCAGAAACTTCAAGAGCATTCGCCCCCGAAGCAAGGAAAATACCAATAGGAATCATCGGTTTATTATTAAAAATACCACCAAAATAGTAGGACTCTACGCCCAGTTCAACATTGGCGACATCTTTAAGTTTTAAGGAAGAGCCATCCGCATTGGTTTTGAGCAGAATATTTTCAAACTCATTTGCGCTTTTGAGCCTTCCATCGGTTTTAACCGTATAGGTATAGGTTGGCTGTTTGACCATCGGTTCTTGTCCGATTTGACCTGCTGCATATTGTTCATTTTGACTTTTGATCGCATTAATCACTTCAGCCGTTGTCATCTCATACGTGGCTAATTTATCAGGTTTGATCCAGACGCGAATCGCGTAGTTTTTATTACCAAAGATGGTGACATCACCAATGCCGGGTATTCGCTTAAGATCATCGACGATATTAACGAGCGCATAGTTAGAGATAAAGGTTGTGTCGTGCGAATTGTCTTTTGATGTGAGCGTTAAAACTTTCAAAATATCAGGGGAACGCTCTCTGGTGGAGACACCTTGTCTGCGTACAGCTTCTGGTAGTTTGTTGGTGGCAATTTGCACACGGTTGTTAACATCCACTTTGGCTTGAGCAACATCGGTTCCAATTTGAAAATAGACATTGACGCTCACACTTCCACTTGGAGAGGCTGTTGTGGTCATGTAAAGCATATTGCTTACACCGTTGATCTCTTCTTCTAAAGGTGCAGCAACCGTGGTGGCTATGGTTTGAGCATCCGCTCCTGGATACGTCGCAGAAACAATAATCTGCGGTGGAGCGATGCTTGGATACTCTTGAACGGGCAGTGATTTAATCGCAATAATACCCGCCAAAACAATGACGATTGAAACGACCGTTGCAAAGATAGGTCGATTGATAAAAAACTTTGAAAACATTATTTCGCTTCTTCGTTGATCACTTTATCAACTTTGACAGGTGCACCGGCTTTAATTCTAAAGAAGTTGTTGACAATAACCGTATCCCCCTCTTTAAGCCCATTTTCAATGACATAGTCATTTTCACTTGCTTCTCCAACTTTGACAGGTTTAACCACTGCTTTACCATCTTCAACAATAAACACAACGGTTCCTAGAGGATTTTGAAGGACGGCTTTTTGTGGAACCTTGATAACGTTGTTACGGGTAAGTCCAACAAGATTGACTTTAACAAATTGGTTAGGAAGAAGCTCTTTACCTTCATTTTTAAAGGTCGCACGCGCTTTGAGTGAACCTGTTTTGGCATTAAGTGAGCTGTCTAAAAAGTCAACCACACCTACCTCTTTAAACTTCGCATCACCGATCTGTAAAGAGGCTTTGAGTTTACCCTCTGTTGGGTTTGACCATTTGCCATTTTTGATGTTGTATTTTTGTTTCATAATGTCAATATCGGGAATCGAAAACTCTACATGTAAAGGATTGATCTGTGTTATATCCACTAACGCAGTGCCATCTGTGACAAGAGCGCCAACATCGACCTGTTTGATGCCTGTCATACCGCTCATTGTTGCTTTGATCGTGGTACGATCTAGGTTAATGGTAGCATTCTGTAAAGAAGCTTTTGCACTAGCAAGACTCGCTTTTGCTCCCTCATACGCCCAGTATGCGGTGTCTTTTTCTTGCTCACTTGAAGCACCTGATTCGAAAAGTGCTTTGATTCGCTCCCAATCTTTGGCTGCTTTTTGCAGTTGGACATCCAACGCATTGGCATTGGCTTTGGCAAGATTGAGCGCAGCTTCGTAGCTATCTGGCTCAATTTTATAGAGCACATCGCCTTCTTTAACAAAATCGCCTTCATTAAAGAATTTTTTCATCAAAATACCGTTGGCTCGTGCCTTAATCGTGACACTTTGCGAACTGATAGTTTTACCAGGGTATTGTAAGCTTAACGCTTCTTCTTTAGCCGAGGCAATTTTATAAACATCCACTGCAGGAGCAGGTGCGTTTGTGGTAGCAGGGGAAGGCTGTTTTTTTGCCTCTTCCGCGTAGCTGTGCGTTCCTAAAGCGAGGCACGTGACTAAAAGAAAGATCTTCTTGTTAAGTAAAAACATCAGTATTCCTTAGTATCATTTAATAGTTCATAAATTGTAACATATTGGTGTTAATAATATCTAAATGGCAGTATGTGAATCAAAGCTTTAATAAATTTTAAATCTAACAAAACTTATAATCGAGCCAAAGATGACTTTAAGGATACACGAATGCAAACCATAGGTGATGAGATTTTGCTTGATGACACCTCTATATTGGTTTCCGAAACGGACGCAAAAGGCATCATCGTTTATGCCGATGAAACGTTTGTCAAATACTCTGGCTATAGCTTAGAAGAGCTGATCGGAAAACCCCACAATATCATTCGCCATCCTGATATGCCAAAAGCTGCCTTTAAAGAGCTTTGGACGAGTGTTAAGAGCGGGAATGTTTGGCAAGGGTTTGTCAAAAACCGCATTAAAAATGGAAAATTTTATTGGGTCTATGCGACGGTTTTTCCTTTTGGTAAAGATCATTATCTCTCCGTTCGTAAAATGGCAAGTAGAGATGAGGTTGAAAAATACTCAAAACTTTATGCAACCATGCGTGCAAGTGAGGGACAAAAATGAGACAGTTAACGATTCAATTTAAAGTCACAATGTTACTGGTTGTCTCATTGGTGCTCACCGCAATGATTTCCACGTTGGTGGTAGTTTTTTTAATGAAAAATGAAGCAGCAGGACGGCTGGAAGGCATACGTGCGGTGATGACACGTGAAAAAGTCGAAGCGCTTTCGGATAAAGTTAAGATCGCGTATCACGTGACGAATTCGTTTTATGAGGCATTGCAAAATGATCCCCAAAAGAGCGACCCTGAAGTGATTAAGGCGTACCAAGAAAAAGCAAAAACGGCGATTAAGAAGCTTCGTTTTGGAGAAGATGGCTACTTTTGGATTAACGATTTTGCTCCTAAAATGATAATGCACCCCATTAAACCCGCTCTTGATGGTGCAGATTTGAGCAAGTCTAAAGACCCTGCGGGTAAATTTTTATTTAATGAATTTGTCGATGTGGTCTCAAAAAATGGCAAAGGTGTGGTGAACTATTTGTGGGAAAAACCAGGCTTTAACACACCGCAAGCCAAAATCTCTTTCGTGGAAGGTTTTAAGCCGTGGGGCTGGATCATAGGATCGGGTGTTTATGCAGATGATATCGACGCACTCGTTGCCAAAGAGAAGCAAAAATTGGATGAGGCATTGCTTGATTTGATGATTCGCAATAGCATTATTCTCTTAGTCGTGGTAACACTTTTTTCTTTTATTTCACGCTATCTTAGTCACAAACTGATTGGTCGTCGTATGGCGGATTTGAAACAGTATGTTGAAGATTTTGGTCTTTATGTCACCAACAAAAAAAATCTCATTGATGAGCGTTTGAATGACCATGAAAACGATGAAATAGGCTCAACCGTCAGTGTCATCGATAAAACGTTTAAAGACTTTGAAAAACTACGCTTGGATGATATTCGCGTGGTGGGAGAAGTGTTGATTATCTGTTCTAAAATGTCCAATGGGTATATGAACAATAAAACATCGTACGTTTCATCCAATTTCTTGACCAATCGACTCTCGTATGAGATCGATGCAATGATCGCTAAAGTCAATGAAGTGATGCAAGCAACGCTCTCTTCACTTAAAAATTTTCAAAGCGGTGATTTTAGTAAGCCGATTGTGATCTCTACCAGCGGTGAGCTAAGAGAAATGGTTGAGGGTGTGAATGCCCTTGGTAGTTCTCTTGCCCAAATGATTCAGGAAAATGCGGAACAGAGTGCTAAGATCAATGAGAGTTCACAACAACTTGCAAACTCCGTTGCGATAATCAAAAATGAACCACTGAGCGATCTGAATCGTATTGTGAAGAAAACTACCTCTTCAATGCAAGAGATGGGTTCGATCCAACAGCATCTTGCCGATACGCTGAGTACCTTGACACACAATGCCAAAGAGGCGCATGACATCTTAAATATGATTGGTGATATTGCCGATCAGACGAATTTACTTGCACTTAATGCTGCCATAGAAGCGGCGCGTGCAGGTGATCATGGGCGTGGTTTTGCTGTTGTCGCAGATAACATTCGTGAACTGGCCGATAAAACCAACCACTCATTGAGTCAAATTCAAGCGACGATTGGTGTTATTGTGAACGGGATCGTTGATAGTTCTGCAAAAATGAGCCATAATGCTAAAGAGATGAATACTCTCACCAGCGATGTTGAGGAGATTCAAGAAAAGACAGGAGATATCCTTTCTATCATGAGTAAACTTGGCTAAATAACATTACATGTAAAGATGAATTTCTTTACATGTAACCCCTTTTTACCTTTAGTTCCCCCTTCATTTTTTGTCACACTTCCCGATATAGGTGTGGGGCAAATAAAATGAAGGAGATGGACATGAGTACCATCAACACATCTTACACCAATCAAGTTCTGGTAGATCAAAATCAAAAAAGTACCAGTAGTGCTGTGGCATCAACTCAATCGCAAGATGAGAGTGCTACAACAACCTCTAGTAGTATACCCGTAGACAGCGTTGAAATTTCAGATGAAGCCAAAGCGTTAGCTTCGACTTCACCATCGTCAACTTCGAGTGAGGATTCAACAACGAAAGAAGACTCCAGTAGTAGCACACAAAGCGGGGGCGCCAGTGCAGCTTCAGGAGCCAGCGGTTCGTCATCATCAAGTAGTAGTACCATGATAGATGCACAGATAAAAGCATTAGAGAAGAAAATCGCTGCTCTTGAAAAAGAGATCGCAGCAGAACAAAAAACATCGACAAATGATGAAGCGAGTGAAAAAAATCTTCAGCTAAAACAAGCACTTCTCGCGACGTATCAAGCACAGCTTGCTGAACTTCAACAACAAGCGGCTGAATCAGCCTAAAAACCCTTTTTGGCTTGGGAAAAAGCTTTACATGTAAAAGTTACATGTAAAGCTTTTAAGGCATCTCTTACACCCTCTTAAGTCCTCTTTAGATACAATCGAAAAAATTATATTTAATAGAGAATTTATGAGCGAAATAACCTACACCCATTTACATTTACATACTGAATATTCACTACTTGATGGTGCCAATAAAATAGGCAAACTAGCGAAAAAACTCAAATCCCAAGGCGTAACATCGGTGGCTATCACCGACCATGGTAACATGTTTGGCGCGATTGATTTTTACAAAACCATGCGCAAAGAAGGCATCAAGCCCATCATTGGTATGGAAGCGTACATTCACAACCAAGATGACATCGGCGACAAAACCACCAAACAGCGTTTCCACCTCTGCTTGTACGCTAAAAATGAGATAGGCTATAAAAACTTAATGTACCTCTCTTCCATGAGTTATATCAAAGGCTTTTACTACTATCCACGCATTAATAAACAACTTCTTCGTGACCACTCTGAGGGCTTAGTCTGTTCGGGGGCGTGTTTGCAAGGTGAAGTCAACTGGCATCTCAACCTTAACAACAAGCGCAACGTTCAATTTGGAGCGCGTGGTTATGAGAGGGCTAAAGAGATTGCCTTAGAGTATCAAGAGATTTTTGGTGAAGATTTTTACTTAGAGATCATGCGTCATGGTATTCCCGATCAACACTTCATCGATGATGACATTTTGCGTATTTCTAAAGAGACTGGCATTAAACTCATCGCGACCAATGACACCCACTACTTAGAACAAGACAATGCCGAAGCACACGAGGCATTTATGTGTATCGCAATGAATAAAGAGTTCGATGATCCTAATCGCTTACGCCATTCCGTACACGAATTTTACGTCAAATCTCCAGCAGCCATGAGCGATCTTTTTGCGGATATTCCTGAAGCTATTTCCAATATCCAAGAGATTGTCGACAAGTGTAATTTAGAAATCAAACTGGGCGATCCAACGCCTCCAACCTTTAAGTTTATGAAAGAGTATGCCCAAAAAGAGGGATTGAGTTTTGAGAGTGATGATGACTTTTTTGCGTATCACAGTAGAGAAGGGTTAAAAAAACGTCTTGTCTATGTTGATGAGAGTAAACATGAAGAGTACAAAGCCAGACTTGAGCGCGAGATCAAAATCATCTGTGACATGAAATTCCCTGGTTATATGCTCATCGTTTGGGATTTTATCCGCGAAGCTAAAGACCGTGGTGTTCCTGTAGGGCCTGGGCGGGGTTCTGCGGCAGGTAGCTTGGTGGCCTATTCGCTTTTCATCACCGACATCGATCCGATGCCTTACAACCTTCTCTTTGAGAGGTTCTTGAATCCTGAACGTATTAGTATGCCCGATATCGATATTGACTTTTGTCAAAGCAGACGGGGCGAAATTATAGACTATGTGGTTGAAAAATACGGTCGTTACAACGTAGCGCAAGTCATTACTTTTGGTAAGCTTTTGGCAAAAGGAGTTATTCGTGACGTGGCACGTGTTCTTGCCATTCCTTACGCCGAAGCCGATGCGATGGCAAAACTTATTCCTGATGAACTGGGCATAACGCTCAATGGCATTGGTGTAGAAGGAGAAGAGGGTTACAAAGGTGGAGCTTTTCAAAAAGAGCCAAAACTTCGTGAACTCATCGAAAGCAGTCCAAAAATGCAGCGTGTGTGGAAGTTTGCCTTAGCGCTTGAAGGACTAAACCGAAACTCTGGTATGCATGCCGCGGGTGTCGTTATCAGCGATGAAGAGTTGTGGCATAAAACACCACTCTATCAACCTTCAGGTGAAGATCATCTCGTCACACAGTATTCACTAAACTATCTTGAAGATGTGGACTTAATCAAGTTCGACTTCTTGGGTCTTAAGACTCTTACGGTGATTGATAATGCACTTAAACTCATCAAGTCTCGCTACAGTAAAGAGATCAACTTTAACACGTTAGATATGAATGATCCTAAAGTGTATGAATTGATTCAAAGTGGTGATACTGTAGGCCTTTTCCAGATAGAATCCAGCGGTATGCAGTCTTTGAATGAAAGGCTCAAACCTACCAGCTTTGAAGATCTTATTGCGGTTTTGGCGTTGTACCGTCCAGGTCCGATGGAATCAGGCATGTTGGATGACTTTATTGACCGAAAAAATGGCAGAAAAGAGATCAGCTACTTCTTTGATGAATTTACTGAGCCTCTTCGCCCGATCTTAGAGCCAACCTATGGGGTTATCGTTTACCAAGAACAGGTTATGCAGATTGTTCAGTCCATCGGTGGTTTTAGCCTCGGTGAAGCGGATCTTATTCGTCGTGCGATGGGTAAGAAAAAGATCGATTATATGAAACAAAAAGCCGAAGAGTTTGCGCAGGGTGCAGTCAATCAAGGATTGGATCGTGCACATGCCATCGAGCTGTTTGGTTTAATTGAAAAATTTGCGGGATACGGTTTTAACAAATCGCACTCCGCGGCATATGCGATGATTACCTTCCAGACAGCGTATTTGAAGTGTTATTATCCGCAAGAGTTTATGGCAGCGTTACTGACCAGCGAGCAGGACAATACCGATAAAATCGTTAAGTACATCGATGAGGTTAAACGCATTGGACTTAAACTTTTACCACCAAGTATTCAGCACAGTTTGATCGAATTTAGCGCGATCACTGACAGTAATGGTGAAGAGGCGATTCTCTTTGGTATGGGTGCGATCAAAGGTGTGGGTAATGCTGCGATTAGTAAAATCTTAGAAGCCAGAGCAGATGCGCCATTTGCGGATATGAGCGATTTTATCTCTCGCATCGATAGCTCGAAAGTCAACAAAAAAGTATTGGAGTCTTTCATCAAATCAGGCAGTTTTGATGACTTTGGCTACTCAAGACGTGCGCTTTTAGAGAATATTGATGGCATCATTGATGCGAGTGCTGAGTGCAGTCGTGCGAAAAAGATGGCAGAATACTCACTCTTTGGGGATGCCGAAGAGATGACAACGGTGCAAGTGAACATCGAAAATATTCCAGAGTTTGATAATAAGCGTATCCTCGAACTTGAAAAAGAGACCATCGGTTTTTACATTTCGGGACATCCTTTGGATGCCTTTAGAGCTGAAATTGATGAAATGAACTATACGCTTTCCAGCGAACGCGATCAGATTGAAGATGGTTCAAAAGCTCTTTTTATCGGCAAAGTTGAGAGCATTACCGAGAAGATCAGCAAAAAAGGCAATAAATTTGGCATCATCTCTTTGATGGATTTTCATGGCTCTATGGAGTTAACCGTATTTGAAAAGCAACTCGAAGCGCTCTCTCGTATGGACAGTGAAAAACCACTCTGTTTTAAAGTCGAAGTGACCAATGATGGGCAAAATGCAAAGATACGCGTTATGAAAATCATGGAACTCAGTGATGCTAAAAAAGAGAAGATCGAGACCAAAGTTATTGAAGTGCCACTTGATCCTAAAGTGCTTCTTATTGATCTGAGTGATGACACCACAAAACTCGATCTTTTATACCAGTTGGTGCGTCAGAGTACGGGGCGCAGACCTTTGCATCTTATCATTACGTCTAAGTTACAAGATGTGGTGATCGAAACAGGCTTTGGTGTTGATGATAGTATTGATGAGAAAATCGCAGAATTGGCATATGTAAAGGTTGTATAAACCTTTACATGTAAAACTATTTTGGGATTCTAATTTCAAAGCCTTTAGGCTCTTCGAGCAGATTGATCTTGCCATTATGGGCTTGAATGATTTGCAAAGAGAGAGCCAACCCTAAACCATTGCCTTTGGTTTTGGTCGTTTTAAACGGCTCAAAGAGGATGTTTTTATTCTCAATGGGCTTGCCATCATCCTTTACATGTAAAAGGACAAACTCGTCATCTTCCACAAAAGCGATACTGACATTTCCGATCTCTTTCTCGCACTCTTCAATCGCATCAATCGCGTTAAAAATAAAGTTTTGAAGCACCAAATTCAGCAGCTCAAAATCAGCTTTGATCTCGACATGCGGTAGATCAAAATGAAACGCCACATCTTTGGTGTAGGAATAGTGTGAAATGGCTTGTTCGCACTCTTTGATCAATCGATCAATATAAAAATAACTTGGATTGATCTGCACACTTTTGGTAAAAAGAAGGGTTGCTTTAATAATGCGTTCCACCCGCCAAATCGCTTTTTTGATCTCTGTAACGAGAGGTTTAACACTTGGGTCAACCTTTTTGAGTAGCGTCGAAGCTAAAAGTGAAACAGAGCCGATAGGATTGCGAATTTCATGAGAGAGGTGAGCTGCGACTTGTCCCATGGAAACAAGGCGTTCTTGACGCTTTCCTTCGGTAATATCCGTAGCGGTAATAATTTTTTTATCACTTTTTGTCACGCTTTTAACAAGGTACGATCTTCCTTCAAAGTCAAGTTCACTTGCTTCATCAAGCGACAAACCTTCCAAAATAGCACCCATTTTTTTGGCTTCGCTGTTTTGCAAAAAGATAGCGCCATCTTCATCAAAAACCCACAATGCATTTGGCTGTACTTCGATGATTTGACGAATAAAATCTTGCAGAGAGGTATACGATTCATTCAGTTTTTTGTATTCATCTTCAATGACATAGGTTTGGTTGATAAGATCTTCTAGCCCTTGTTTAAAGAGCTCTTTTTCTTTCGCACTGAGGCTGTTGAGTAACGTTTCATCAATCATATTTGATTCCTATCATCGCTTTAAAGGTTTATAAAGGGTATAATACCCGAAAATTTTTGGATAAAGTCGTGCAAGCAATACGCAAAAATATTATTAAAGATAAAAATCTTCTCTATTTCGACTATACTGCGTCAGGTCAAGCGTATAAACCGATTGAAAAACAGATGCAAGCTATACTTAAAACCTATGCTAATACCCATTCTGAAGTCGCTTCCAATGCCGTTAAAACAAGCAAATATTATGCCAAAGCACGCAGTGATCTTAAAGTTGCCCTTGAAATTGATGAGAGTTTTTACGTTTTTCCTTGTGGAACCGGAGCTACTGGTGCGATTAAAAAATTTCAAGAACTCATGGGAATTTACATTCCGCCTCGCACGTTAAAACGCTTTACATGTAAACCCGAAAATCTTCCTGTTGTCTTTGTAGGACCTTATGAGCATCACTCCAATGAGCTGAGTTTTCGTGAGGGTTTGTGCGAAGTCATCCGTGTACCATTAGATAAAGATGAAAAGATCGATATGGCGTTTTTGCAGACGCATCTTGAGGAAAATAAAGAGCGTGAAATCATCGCCTCTTTTTCAGTAGCGTCGAATGTTACAGGTATTGTGAGTGATTATAAGAGCATTTATACGCTTATCAAACGTTACAACGGTATTTTATGCCTTGATGCCGCAGCAGCGTCGGCTTACATTAACATCGACTGTAATTATTATGATGCACTGTTTCTCTCTCCGCATAAGCTATTGGGTGGGGTTGGGTCATGTGGTATTTTAGTCATGAAAAAAGCGCTGTGTACTGAAAAAACACCGACGTTTGCAGGGGGCGGAACGGTAGGGTATGTCTCTCGCACTTCGCACAATTTTTTAAGCGACATCGAACTCATCGAAGATGCAGGAACTCCTGCTATTTTGCAGTTTATCAAGGCTTCATTAGCGTATAATCTTCGTAATGAAATCGGCTTAGAAAAAATTCATGCACTTGAAGAGGAGTTGAAGTTCTATTTTGGCTCACGCATACGCTTAATTGAAGGTGTTAAACTTTACTGCAAATATTCACAAGATAAATTGCCTATCTTTTCACTGAATTTTGAAGGGATTAACCCTTATACTATTTCTCAGTATCTCTCCGATCATTTTGGAATTCAAACCAGAGCAGGATGCAGTTGTGCAGGACCGTATGGTCATGACCTGCTTCATCTTGAAGATGGTCAAAGCTTTGATGAAAAGCCAGGCTGGCTTCGCATCACTATTCATTATACTCATACGAAAAAAGAGATTGACGCTCTCTTGAAAGCGATTCAAAAAGCGGTTCATGCATTAAAAAAATCGTGTCTTTAAAATGCTTTACATGTAAGGATTTAAGAGGCTAAGCGCTCTTTTAAACCTTACATACTTCTTTTACTTTTTTTTCATTTTTGTTACTTTTAGTAAAATTTAATATTGTTAGCACTAGAATAACAGCTTGCGCATTTAAAAATAGAGCAAAAAAAAACGTTTTTTCACAAAGAAGAGGATACCTATATATGACGTTAAAAGAACGTATTAAAAATGAGATGATGGTTATTAAAGCACTTGGTGTTGTTTATGGAGATATTGGAACCAGTCCTATCTATACCTTGGCAGTTATCTTCTTAATTATTCCGCCAACCATTGTTAGTATTTATGGCATTTTATCGTTTGTATTTTGGGCGTTAACGATTCTTGTAACGATCCAATATGCTTGGTTAGCGACCAGTTTGAGTGAAAAAGGTGAGGGTGGTACGGTTGTGCTCATCCAGATGTTAACACCACATCTCAAAAGTGCCAAGATGGTTACGATGGTATCGATCTTAGGGTTTTTAGGTCTTTCTTTAATGATTGGCGATGGTGTTATTACCCCTGCCATTAGTATTCTCAGTGCGGTGGAAGGTATTCTTTTGATCCCTGCGTACGCAGAACTTCCTCAAATAGCACTTTTAGTACTTGCCGCACTCATAGCCTTTGCTCTTTTTGTGGTTCAGAAAAAAGGAGTTGAAAAGGTTGCCGCCGCATTTGGACCTATCATGGTTATCTGGTTTTTCTGTTTAGGTGGCGTCGGTTTGTGGTATGTGAGTCAAGATGTTTCTATTTTTAAAGCTATAAGTCCTATGTATGCGATTAATTTTGCACTGGATCATCCTGCTATTACGTTTATTATTCTCGCGGACATTATCCTTGCAACGACAGGTGGTGAGGCATTGTATGCGGATATGGGACATTTAGGACGTTTGCCTATTCTGAAAGGGTGGATCTTTGCATTTGGAGCCTTGATCTTAAGTTACTATGGACAAGGTGCTTTTTTATTGACCCATCCCGAATCCGTTGGTAGTCCTTTGTTTGAAATGATGCATGAGTTTGCACCCACTTTTTATATTCCTTTTCTTATCTTAACGATTATAGCAACCGTCATTGCTTCTCAGGCAATGATTAGCGGTATTTTTTCCGTGCTTTATCAAGCGATGACGACACGTATTTTCCCTCATTTTCGTGTCGAGTACACGTCACACGAGTTACGCTCACAAATCTATGTAGGATCCATCAACTGGTTCTTATTTGTCTGTGTCATCATTATGCTCTTTGTCTTTAAAGAGTCTGCCAAATTAGCAGCAGCGTATGGTTTAGCCGTTGCGGGTGCCATGTCGATCACAGGTGCTTTAATGACGATGATCTTTGCGTATCGCAAAGAGTGGATTAAAATGACTTTTGCAGCTTTATCGGGAAGCGTGAGTTTTATTTTCTTCTCATCATGTTTATTGAAAATTCCTCATGGCGGCTTTTGGTCTCTTCTAATTGCAGCCGTTCCACTCGCTTTTATCGTTCTTTATACGCAAGGGCAAGAACGTCTTTACTCTTCCTTTCATTCTGTCGATAAAGAAAATTTTCTACAAGCGTACAATAGTTATTATGCCAAAGAGTCTCACATCGATGGAACAGCACTCTTTTTTGCACGTAAAGCGGAAAATATACCAGCGTATATTCCTAAAACAATGTTTCAAAATGGCATTTTGTATAAGCAAAATGTGATTGTAAAAGTAAAGCCTACCAATGAACCTTTAGGCATTCGTACAGAGTTCAAATCCTTGGCAGATGGGTTAGATCTTTTAGTCATTCATGTGGGCTACATGGAAGTCTTTAATATGGAAGAGATTCTTAAAAAAGAAGATATTCACGAGCGAACCATTTTCTATGGTGATGAAGAAATTGTCTCGAAACATTTTGCATGGAAACTCTACGCATTAGTTAAAGATATGTCACCAAGTTTCGTAAGCTTCTACAATTTCCCACAAGAAAAACTCATTGGCGTTTCACGTCGCATTGAAATCTAAATGACACCAGAGCGCTAGGAAAGGCAAGAAACTTCCTAGTGCTTCCGTCCCTTCCTTCGTTTTACATCTCTTATACACAATGACTGTTGTGCTTTAGACGTAAGAAGATTCTAAAGACACATTATTATATTAAGGTTATGAAGTTTGATATTTGTATGCCATATTTAAGATAAAAAAATTAAATGGGAAGAGATAAAGCAGAAGCGTACATGACGGTAGAAAACCCCCGAAGGGGGAAGAGGAGTCGAAAGATTACTTTCGGCTACCTGATTCGCTGTATTGTTTCATACTCTCAAAATAAGTGTCACGAAGAACGTTAACGTATGCAGAAGCTCTTTTGGTATCGGTCAAAGTAATCAGTGCTTCATTGCCAAATTTATCGCTTACTTTTGAGAGGTCATAAGCGAGTTTTGATTTATCATTAAGTTTAGTAAGTGCTTTGTAAAATGCTTCATCAATCTCTTTGTTTTTGAGTTTGTCATTTTGGTAAAGATAGAGCGCTACACGGTAAACTTCATCTTTATCGGTGCTATAAACTTCGACATATTCGATAGCATTATCTAGGAGCTTAATATTGAAATAATTTTGATCCTTAGTGACACAGGAAAACTCTGTACATTTGAAACCATTGGCTTCTAAATAGACTTTATCTTTACCAATAAGATCATCTAAAAAACCTGCGAAGAGAGAAAGCTGGGAAACGAGTGCTAGAAAAAGAATTCCTTTTTTCATAACATTTACCTTTGTGTATCAAATTAAACGAATTCAAAACTTAAGAAGCAAGTGGTGGGTCCTGAGTGGCTCGAACACTCGACCACCCCGTTATGAGCGGGGTGCTCTAACCAACTGAGCTAAGGACCCATTTTAAAGAGTGAAATTTTACCTTTTTTATTGTTAAAAGAATATAAAAAACAGATGAAAAAAGAACGTTAAATAGGGCGCTAGAGCGAATATTTAATCGAGCGATAGGTTGGATCAAACCTGAATGCCAAGAGATTTTCCAAGATGCCAAAAAGAGCAAAAAAGGTGATAAAACTACTGCCTCCGTAACTGTAAAAAGGCAGTGGAACACCTACAACAGGAGCAAGCCCTATGGTCATGGCAATATTAATGCTCATATAAAAGAAAATGAGCAATGAGATACCACTGGTAATCACCTTAGCAAAGTAGTCATCTTTAAGCAGAAAATTAAGACTTAAGAGGTGTGTTACTAAGAAGGCATAGCATAAAATAAGTCCCAACGCACCCCAAAAACCAAGGCGTTCTACAGTATATGCAAAGATAAAATCGCTGGTAGCAATGGGTAGGAACTTATAGTGTGTTTGTGTCGCTTCACTACGCTCTTTACCTGTGAGTCCGCCTGAGCCAATAGCGATAATAGATTGTTGGACGTGATAACTAGGTTTCTCAGACATAAAATCTGAAATACGTTTTTTTTGATAATCATGTAAGCTATTGTACATGACGGGGCTACTAATACCAATAACAAGCGCGAGCGTTAACCATATTTTTTTATTGACACCAATGACAAAAAGTGTGCTGTACCCTAGTAAAAGAAGGATCATCGCCGTTCCAAGATCTGGCTCTTTGGCAATTAACACAAAAGGAAGCAAGATATAGAAACTCAGTTTAAAAAACGATTTCCATCCATAGCCATTTTCATCAGGGGGATTGTGTTTGATCAGATAGGCAAGCATTAAAATAAAAGCAGGTTTGAAAATTTCAGAGGGCTGAATGGTAAAATGCACAAAAGGAATTTCTAGCCATCTGCGTGCGCCCAGTTTTGCAATACCAAAAAAATCAACACTGACGAGCAAGATGATGGTTACCCAGTAAAAAAAAGGGATGACCCACTCTATTTTTTTGATAGGGATAAGAAAAAACAGAAGAAATGTGGCAAAGCCAACGGTATAGTAAACGATCTGCTTATTGGCAAGCATGACGTTGGCTTCAGAGATAAGAAAATAAGAGAGAACGATAATAGGCAGAATAAGTATAGGAATTAAAAAATCAAAATGTGTTAATATGCGCCTATCAATTTGAAACACAACACTTCCTTGGTTATTGATAAAATTAGATTTTTTGCAGTTTCACAAGAAGTATCTGCCTTGAATAAAGCAATCTTGCGCAGACTCTTAGGTCTTAGACGAAAGAGGCGTTGTAAAAAACTAGGTTCCATTGGAACTTTAAATTGAAGTATATCAAAAAATAGAAGAAAGTAGGCTAGATGGAGTTTACATGTAAAGAGTCAAAAAGGCTGGATGCTGCCATGAGCGAAGCTTTGGAATTACCACGCAATCAAGTCGAAAAACTCATTAAAAACGTGGGTGTCAATGTGGATGGAAAGCTTATCACTAAATGTAGTTTCAAGCTGAATGAAGGCAATGTCGTTCAGTATGAATTTGTCCAAGCAGAAGAAAATCCAAGCAGTTATGAAGTTAATTTTGACGTGCCTATTTTATACGAAGATGATGATCTTTTGGTGATTAATAAACCTCCTTTTTTAACGGTTCATGGAGCACCCAGTGTGAAAGAAGCAACACTGGTGGATTGGCTTAAATTTAAGGGTATTAACCTCTCAACGATCAGTGGAGAAGAGCGTCATGGCATTGTGCATCGTATCGATAAAGAGACGAGTGGCGCACTGGTAATTGCTAAAAATAACGAAGCTCATTTAAGCCTTTCATCGCAACTGGAAGATAAAAGTATGGGCAGGTATTATCTTGCAATGATTGATTTACCGCTTAAAGATAATATGGTGGTGGAGCTACCCATAGGGCGCAGTCCTAATAATCGCTTGAAAATGGATGTTGCAAAGCGTGATGGAAGAGTGGCGAAAAGTGCTTTTTCAAAACTTGTAACATCACGTGATGGTAAAAAAGAGCTGATTGCTGCAAAACTTTTTACAGGGCGAACGCATCAGATTAGAGTTCACCTCCAAGCCCTCTCTCGCCATATCTTGGGAGATAGTTTATACGGCTTTAAGAGCCAAAATGGTACAATACCAAGAGTTATGTTACACGCATACATTTTGTATTTAAAACATCCTAGAACAGGGCAATTTTTACAAATACATGCCCCATTATGGGATGATTTTGATGCTTATTTATCACACCATTTCAGTAAGGAAGAGATACATGAAAAAATTACTTTGGATAGTATCGTTAGTGGCTTTGAGTCTCATGATAGGTGGCTGCACAAAGACGCTTGAAACGCCGAAAGAACCCGTTGTTGACGCTTCTTTACCTCGTATAGAGGGAATTCGCACACTTGCAGGTGCAACAGAAGTCGGTTTTGAATGGACTCCTATTTACAGTGAACAGATAGAAGGGTACTACTTGTACCGCATGGAAGGCAATAGCATGAAAAAAATTGCCACCATTAAAGACAAATACGTATCGCACTATGTCGATACAAAATTAAAACCAAATTCTAACTATTCTTATCAAATGAGTACGTACTCGTCGGATAAACATGAATCTGCGCTAAGTTCTGTAGTAAGTGTAACAACGACAGGTCCCGTTACCAATACAGTCACACTAGGTTCGATTGATTCTGTTTCGTTTATCAATGCCGTTTCAGGACTTCCTGCTCGTATTAAAATCATTTGGCGACCACATTCTGTAGAGACGGTAGAGTACTATATCATCGAGCGTAATGAGTACAAATCTACTTCATGGGACGAAGTTGATAAAGTCAAAGGTAGATTGAATGCCGAATACATCGATCAAGATGTTAAAGACAACTATGTCTATCGTTATCGCGTGAAAGTCAAAACTTCTGATGGTGTTGTCTCAAAACCAAGTGATACTGTTGAAGCGCATTCAAAGCCTTTGCCTCGGGGTATTACCGGTGTAAAAGCAACGTCTGATTTGCCTAAAAAAATTATATTGACATGGAATGCTGCGACGGCTAGCGATTTTTCCTATTATAAAGTCTATCGTTCTCCAACATCGAGTTTGTTGTATAGCTTCTATGGTAAAACCAAAAACACAGAATTTGAAGACTTAATCAATGACAATGGCAAAACATACTACTACAAAGTGGTTGCAGTTGATGTTGATGGACTGGAATCAAAACAAGATGGCCCAACAGCAGGTATGACACTCTCAGCATTGAATGCTCCTGTCGTAAGTTCTGCTAAGTACGATGGTAGCTCCATCTCTATTGCCTGGGGTGGTGATGATAATGCTATTAAATACAGCATTACCAAAGAGTTTGAAATGGCTGGTAAAACACAAAAACAGACGTTTACAGGCATTTTTGAGAGTAACTTTGTTGATCAAGATGTTGTTCGCGGTGTTGAGTATAAATACAATATTATTGCTCTTGACAAATACGGTATTGCTTCGAATCCTTCTGATAGTGTTGTTATCAAGACACCAAAGGAATAACAGTAGCTAATGCCAAATTTTCATACGCAAACATTAAAACCATTAAGCTACCCTTGCACGTATAACGAGACCACCTTTAGTTACGAAGCCCACTCCAAAAGGGGCAATAAACTGGTCATGGCTTCGATGCAAGGGGAGCAACTCCTTATTCGTATTCATCAAAAAGAGGATGGCGTTCTTCTTGTTAAAGGCGACAAAGTCACTCGCCCCACACAAGCCTCTTTTTTGCAAAAAGTATTGATGGATTTTCGTGATCTGAGTGAAGCCAAAGAGATTTTTTCCAATATTGAGCCGAAAAAGTTTTTACATGTAAAGCATTCTCCTTACCTCAAAGAGATCGAATTTTTTGCAACGCATTTTGATGTTGAGCGTGAAATTTGGGTAGAGATTGGCTTTGGAAGTGGACGACATCTCCTCCATCAAGCAAAGAAACATCCGCATATTCAGTTTATTGGATTGGAGATTCATAAGCCCTCCATTGAGCAGGTTTTAAAGCAGTGTGAGCTTCAAAATATTGAGAATATTCTTGTGATTGACTATGATGCACGCCTTTTTATGGAATTTTTACCTTCCAATGTTGTAGGGCGCATCTTTGTGCATTTCCCTGTGCCTTGGGATAAAAAACCGCATCGTCGTGTCTTCTCAGCCGCTTTCATTGAAGAAGCGCTCCGAGTTTTACATGTAAAGGGTACACTAGAGCTTAGAACCGACAGTCCGCTCTATTTTGAGTTCTCTTTTGGACAAATGATGCTACTTTCTCGCTCGGACGTACATGTTAAGAAAAATGCTGAGTTGGAGATAACCAGCAAGTATGAAGACCGTTGGCGTAAAATGGAAAAGGACATTTATGATGTCATTTTAACCAATGAAATTACAGCGGAGCCTATCCCAAAATTAGGCACATTGCATTTTGATGAAGAAGTAGATTTTTCCAAAATTCGAGATGCTTTTAAAGATGACCTTTTACGTGGTGATGGCTTTTTTGTCCATTTTGAAGAGCTGTTTGAAATCGATGATAAAAGCGGACTCATTCGTCTCTCTTTTGGCGCGAATGAACGCAATGAGAAGTGTTTTATACAGATTCAAGAGGGCAAGGTAACGTATCTTCCTGAGACAATTTTAGCAACTAAAAACAATAGCGCTGCGCACAACTTAATTAAAGAGTGGTTTCATGGAATATGTGATTAAAGCCACTGGCTTAAATATTAGCTATGGCAGAGATGAGCCTATCATTACCGATGCTAGTATGCAGATTAAAGCACAAGAGTTTGTCTTTATTACGGGCAAAAGCGGTAGTGGAAAATCGACGATTATCAAGTCGCTTTACGGTGAACTTTTCCCAA
Source organism: Sulfurospirillum arsenophilum NBRC 109478 (assembly GCF_000813345.1). Lineage (NCBI taxonomy): Bacteria > Pseudomonadati > Campylobacterota > Epsilonproteobacteria > Campylobacterales > Sulfurospirillaceae > Sulfurospirillum > Sulfurospirillum arsenophilum. The sequence goes on from NZ_BBQF01000001.1 coordinate 730,536, forward strand.
ATCATGGAAGCCTCAATGTGTGTGGTATTGATTTTAAAAATATTAGCAGCTCTAAGCTCAATCTCTTAAGGCGTTATTTGGGCGTGGTTTTTCAAGACTATAAACTGATCGATGAGTGGACGGTTGAGCAAAATGTGATGCTGCCTCTTATCATTGGTGGCTTTTCAAAAAGTGTCTGTATTAAACAAGCGCACAAGCTTTTAAAACATGTCAAATTATTGCATAAAATTAACAAGTACCCTTATGAACTTAGTGGCGGCGAACAGCAACGTGTCGCTATGGCAAGGGCTTTAGCACATAATCCTGTGCTTATTTTGGCGGATGAGCCAACGGGTAACTTGGATAGCTACTCCAGTGAAGTCATCTGGAATCTACTCAAAGGTGCAAAAGAGCATTTAGGGACAACGGTGCTGGTTGTAACACACAATATTCCCTCAACATTGGGAATTGATTATAAACACTATTTCCTAGAAGGTGGCGTATTGCATGAGGTCAGTTAGCAGTCATTTTTCAATTATGATCTCTGTTTTTGTTCTGCTCTTTTCATTTCAATTTACGAATGTGATTAAGAGTATTGTGAATGATTATGCGACCAAAATTGTTAATGATTATGCCATTGTTGTTGTCTCCTCAGCAGAGCTCAAAGAAGAAGAGCTTAAAAAACAGATCCCTGAGATTGAAAGCTTATCGGAAATTAGCAGCAAGAAAATTTTAGATCGTCTCAAAAATGATATGTCTTCTAAAAACTTATCGCTTTTACAAGTGGCACTTCCTAAGTTTTACTCTTTGAAACTTGAATCCATCCCTAACAAAAAAAGAGTTGAGACTATTAAGCAAAAGCTTATGAGTATTAACACGATCTCACGGATTGAAACGTTTGCAAAAACACATGAGAAGATGTTCAAGATGTTGCAGCTTTTGCAAGCGATGGTCTATATTTTTGCCTTTTTCGTAGCCTTTGTTGCAATTCTTCTTATCTTTAAGCAGATTCGTATTTGGACGTATGAACACAGTCGTCGCATGTCCATTATGACGCTTTTTGGTGCCTCATTCTTTATGAAAAGTGCTATGTTATACCGTATGACCTTGGTTGATTCTTTGGTAAGCTCGATTGTTGTCTGTGCACTCTATATTGTTGCCCCAAAATTAGCGATTGTCAAAGATTTTGCTGCCGAACTTGACATTATGATTCCTGAGTTTAATCTTCTTTTTGAGGGAGGCACACTCATCGGCGCTTCGATTATTTTTGCATTGGTTTCTGTAACGATTGTTTCTCGTAAAATAGGACGTGTATGAGACTATGGTGTTTGCGTGTGGCACTGTTCTTGCCACTCATTTTGGTAGCGGCTCCCAATACAACGCAAAAAATTGATGAAAAAGCAAAAACACTGCAAGAAAAGCTTCAAACCGAAAAGCAAATTCATGGAAAGTTGCAAGATATTGCTAATGATATTGTGAATGAAGAGAAGGATATTGAAAAGATTAAAGATAAGATCGAAGATCTTGGTCGTAACATCAATGAGTCACAAGAGACAGTATCTCGTAAAAATGAATACCTTGATAAACTGACTAAAGATACCCAACAGCTCTCTTCGCAAAAGAGAGATTTAGAGCAAAAAATCATTAAAATTATTGCCGAAGATTTCTCTTTTTATTTGGTTTCTGATAGCGATTATTTAGACAATGAAGATGGTATATTAGTGGATGAAGTGCTTCAAAAAATGGATACGATTATGCGTAAGGAGTTTGGAAAACTCTCATCTGATTATAAGCAAGTAAATGATCAAATCTATTCTCAGAGCCAAGAGATCAAAACCATTCACGGTGAAATCCAGAGCGCTAAAAGTAAAAAAGATGAGTTGGTGGCACTTGAGAAAAAGCGTGAAAGTTCGGTTATAGCGCTTAATACAAAAAAAGAGGGCTATAAAAAGCAGTTGGATGATATTGCCAAAGAACGTGATGAAATTCGTACAACCCTTGAACAGCTCAAAATTATTAAAGTACAAGAAGAGAGTAAAATTTTAGCGGAAAAAAATGCTGCTGCGGCTAAAAGGGATAAAGGTCCTAGCACTGTAGGTGGTGGAGACAATAGCATCAGGCAAATTGGCTCTTCGTATCAAAACAGTAATGTTAAAAAATATGTGGGGGAGCGTACCATTGCTCCACTCGATGGTTACAGTGTCAAACGTAAATTTGGTGATTATGTCGATCCTATCTATAAAATTAAAATTTTTAATGAATCCGTTGTTTTGGCTTCTTCAACTCCTGATGCTACGGTCAAAAGTGTTCTCAATGGCAAAGTCATTTTTGCTAAAGATACGGCTTCAATGGAAAAAGTAGTTATTATCGAAAATAGTGATGAAATTCATACTATTTATGCACACCTCTCTAAAATTGCACCAACAATCCAAGTTGGGCAAAAAATCAAAAAAGGATATGTCATTGGTCGTATTGACAATGACTTAACGTTCGAAGTAACCCAAAAGAATTTTCATATTGATCCACTTGAGTTGATTGCAAAGTAACTTTTTAGGTCTTTTAGGATAAAATAAAGAAGTTTTCTATGCCTAAGATGCAGAAAGGTTTATACAATATGGAGAAGAGAAAAAGGGTTTTAGTTAAGTTCTCTGGTGAAGCGCTTGCTGGTGATAATGGGTTTGGTATTGACACTTCTATTTTAAAATTTATTGCGGATGAAATTAAATCATTGGTAATTCATAATATTGAAGTGGGTATCGTCATCGGCGGAGGCAATATTATTCGTGGTGTGAGTGCGGCAAAAGACGGTATTATCAAGCGGACTAGTGGCGATTATATGGGAATGCTATCAACCGTGATTAATAGCATTGCAATGCAAGAAGCGCTTGAACACACAGGAATGGAAGTACGCGTTCAAAGTGCGATTAAAATGGAAGCTATTTGCGAGACATTTATTGTAAGACGTGCGCAACGTCATTTTGAAAAAGGACGAATTGTTATTTTTGCCGCAGGCACAGGTAACCCTTTCTTTACAACCGACACAGCTGCAACACTTCGTGCTATCGAAATTGGCGCGGATATGATTATTAAAGCGACCAAAGTGGATGGCGTGTATGACAAAGATCCTAAAAAATTCCCTGATGCCGTGAAGCTCCGAGAATTGACGTATGATAGAGCCATGGATGACAATATCAAAGTCATGGACGATACCTCTATCGCTCTTGCAAAAGATAACAATTTACCAATCGTTATTTGCAATATGTTTGCAAAAGGGAATCTACAGAAAATTATTGAAGGCAACTTAGAGAGTTGCTCTATTGTTAGAAATAAATAAGGAAAAAAAATGGAAAGAACAGAAGAAATTACAGCAAGAGCTTTGTCTCTTGTCGGACAAGATCGTTATAAATTGGTTATGATGGTTTCAAAAAGAGCAGATCAATTATCAAACGGTGCAGAGCCATTGATTAAAGCGGATAAAAACAAACAAAAGTTTACAGACATCGCTCTTCTTGAAATTGCTGAAGGCAAAATTAGATTAGAATCTATTACTGATTTATAGCAGTCTGAAACTTGGAAGAGTTAGTCGAAATTGTTAAAGAGTGTAAGCGCTCTGATAAAGCGGTCGAACTCTTATACAAATATATCAAGCCAACACCAAATATTGAAAAAGCAGTTGCCTTTACGATAGCCAAACATCAAGGGCAGTATCGTAAAAGCGGTGAAGAGTACGTTATTCATCCTATTTTAGTGTGCGTTTTTGTAGGCTACTTGGGTGGTGATGAATCGATGATCGTCGCTGGCTTATTACACGACGTTGTTGAAGATACTTCGTGTTCAACCGAAGAAATTAAAGCAATGTTTGGTGAAGAAGTAGGGCATCTGGTCGATGGTTTGACAAAGATCGTTGAGATACGTGATGTTGAGCTTATTCCTTCCTCTTCCAATGACAAACTGGTAGCTTCGGCTCTGACTTTCCGCAAAATGCTCATTGCCTCTATTCGCGATGTACGTGTTTTAGTGGTTAAGTTGTGTGATCGTCTCCACAACATGCTTACTCTTGCCGCACTTGATCCTATCAAACAGCGCCGTATTGCAGAAGAGACCTTAGTGGTTTATGCTCCTATCGCGCACCGTTTGGGTATCTCATCTATTAAAAATCTTTTAGAAGATTTTAGTTTTTACTATGTCATGCCTAATGAGTACAATAAAATCGATGGTTACATCACAGAACATGGTCAACAACTCCAACTGCGCCTCAACCATTTTATTTCTAAAATTAAAAATCATATGCTCAAAGAGGGTTTTATTGAGAGCGATTTTACGATCCAAAAGCGCGTTAAACACTACTATTCCATTTATCTTAAAATGCAACGTAAAGGCGTTACCATTGAAGAGGTTTTGGATCTTTTAGCGATTCGTATTATTGTACGAACACCTATTGATTGTTACAAAGCACTTGGCATTGTCCATCAACATTTTAAGCCCCTTACGTCTCGTTTTAAAGATTATATCGCTATTCCTAAAGAGAATGGCTACCAGACCATTCATACCACTGTTTTTGATGATAAATCGATTGTTGAGTCACAAATCAGAACGTATGATATGAATAAAACCGCTGAGTACGGCGTTGCTGCGCATTGGAAATATAAATCAGGCGGACTTAATCCTAAATTGGATTGGCTGAATGAGCTTAATAACCAAAATGAAGAGATCGAAAATATTGAAGATTTTTACGCCATTGCCAAAGACAATCTCTACAGTGAAGATATCGCGGTATTCTCGCCAAAAGGTGACATCTTTACACTTCCTCGTGGTGCAACGGTTTTAGATTTTGCGTATGAAGTGCATACCGAGGTTGGAACCTATGCGGATGAAGCATACGTTAACAAGCAAAAAGTCCCTCTTTTAAGTGAGCTTAAAAATGGTGATATTGTACGCATTGTGACTTCCAAAGAGCCAAAGTATCGTTGCAGTTGGATCAATAGCGTTAAAACAGGAAAAGCAAAAAGTACTATCCAGTCGAATTGTCGTCAAAAAATCAAAGAGGTTAACCACAAAGTTGCCATTAAAATTCTTGCTCATGTTTTTGGTGTTGCCGAAAATAAGATAGAAGCGTGGGTTGAACAAGAACATGCAATGAAGAAGATTTTTAGGATAGCCACCGATTCCATCTACTTACAAGATGTTTCCAATACGTTAAAACTCTATGCCATGCAAGATACATTGCTTTTCCCATTGCTCAAAAAAGATCGTTATCACATTAAAAAACAGAAGTTTGAAAACATCGTTATCTATTCCAATCATCATATTTCTAACGTCTATTTTGACTATTGTTGTCATCCTAAACGAGGTGATGATATCGTCGGATTTAAAAAAGGGAATGATGTCTTTGTTCATCATAAATTGTGTGAACGTGCGGCTACATTAATGGAAGAGTATGAGCCAATGGTCTTTGTAAAATGGACTAAAGAAGCGCCAGATCGTTACAAGTTGATTGTTAGTCTTGAGAATAAGAAGGGTTCTTTAGCGGCATTTTTAGCTTATTTGGCTAAAATGCAGATCAATCTGGTCACCATAGAGCTTGGAAAAGCCGAAGATGAGGGCCATGCAGACTATTTTGAGATGATTTTAGAATTGCCTGATAAAAATGTCAGTGCTGTACGTGAAAACCTCAAAGGAAAATATCGCGTGATCGAATTTGTTTCGGTCAATGATGCTTATAAATAATCGAAGAAGGAAATAAGAGATATGGATATGCGGATTCAAAATGCGCTTCAAGAGATCAAAAGAGGCATTAGTGAGATTATTGATGAAGAGCGTATTGTTACATTACTCAAAAATTATTTTGAAAAAGGTGAAACATTTTTAGTCAAAGCAGGGTTTGATCCAACGGCTCCGGATCTTCACTTGGGCCATACGGTTTTACTTCAAAAAATGGCACTGCTTCAAAAATTTGGCGCAGTCGTACAATTTTTAATTGGTGATTTTACAGGCATGATCGGTGATCCAACCGGTAAAAATGAGACACGTAAAAAACTCACTCGCGAAGTTGTTTTAGCTAATGCGCAAAGTTATAAAGAACAAGTTTTTAAAATTTTAGATCCTGAAAAAACAGTGGTTATGTTTAACTCGGAATGGTTAAGTTCACTGGGTGCAAGTGGCTTAATTGAACTTACAACGACATTTAGTGTTGCTCGTATGCTAGAGCGTGAAGATTTTGAGAAACGTTATAAGTCTCAAATGCCTATTTCTATCAGTGAGTTTTTATACCCACTGCTTCAAGGCTATGACAGTGTTGCGATGAAAAGTGACATCGAAATGGGCGGAACCGATCAGAAGTTTAATCTTTTGATGGGACGTCATATGCAACGTACCTATAACATTGGTAAAGAGCAAGCGGTTGTTATGATGCCTCTGCTTGAAGGGTTAGATGGCGTTAATAAAATGAGCAAATCTTTGGGTAATTACATTGGTGTAACAGACGTCCCAAGCGAAATGTTTGGCAAGATGCTCAGTATCAGTGATGAATTGATGTGGCGCTATTATGAACTGCTAAGTACCAAAAGTTTAGAAGAGATCGCACTCCTTAAAAAAGATGTTGAAGCAGGTATTGTGCATCCAAAACATGCCAAAGAAATGATCGCTTTAGAGATAATAGAACGTTACCATAGTAAAGTAGAAGCCTTAGAAGCAAAGGCAGAATTTGATCGAGTACATTCTCAAAATGAGATTCCAACAGACATTGAAACGTCTACATGTAATGAATCGCCGATCTGGATTGCTAAAGCTTTGGTCGATTGTGGATTAGAAGCTTCAACGTCTCAAGCAAGACGCGACATCAAACAAGGTGCCGTAAAACTTGACCAAGAAAAAGTAGATGATGACCAGCTACAACTTGAATGTGGAGAGTATATCCTGCAAGTCGGTAAGCGTAAATTTGTTAAGTTAAAGGTGCAATAATGTCACTGAATGCTCTTAAAATCGGCAAATACACGATTGAATATCCTATTGTTCAAGGTGGTATGGGACTAGGAATAAGCTGGGATAAGCTTGCAGGAACAGTAAGTTTAGAAGGCGGTTTAGGTGTCATTAGCTCTGTTGGAACAGGCTACTATGAGAACACACACTTTAGCAAGAAAAATATCAATACACGTCCTTTTGAAACAGAGAATTTCTACTCAAAAACAGCATTAACGGCGATTGTAGAAAATGCACGTAAAATCTGTGGTTCTAAACCACTGGCTATGAATATTCTCTATGCGATTAATGATTATGAACGCGTCATCAAAGACTCCTGTGAGGCAGGGGTTAATATTATCATTACGGGTGCTGGTCTTCCAACCAATATGCCTGAATTTACAGCTGACTATCCTGATGTTGCACTTGTCCCCATTGTCTCTTCGGCTAAGGCACTTAAAATTATCTGTAAACGTTGGACACAACGCTATAACCGTCTGCCTGATGCGATTGTTGTTGAGGGACCACTTAGTGGTGGGCACCAAGGTTTTACGTATGAGCAGTGCAGTCAAGAAGAGTATCAACTTGAAAATTTAATAGCACCTATTAAAGAAGAGATCAAAGCATGGGGAGATTTCCCACTTATTGCCGCAGGTGGTATTTGGGATCGTTCGGATATCGATAAAATGATTGCCTTAGGTGCTGATGGTGTACAAATGGGAACACGCTTTATTGGAACGCATGAATGTGATGCCGATAAAAACTTTAAAGAAGTCCTATTAAAAGCGCAAAAAGAAGACATTCAACTTTTCAAATCACCTGTTGGCTATCCTGCTAGGGGAGTTCGAACGAATTTGATTCGTATGGTTGAAAAAAGAGAAGGTCCGGCAATTCGCTGTATCAGCAATTGTGTTAGCCCTTGCCATAGAGGTCAAGAGGCAAAAGCTGTAGGCTACTGTATCGCAGATAGTTTAAGTGATGCGTATATGGGAAAATTGGAAACGGGGCTCTTTTTTACAGGAGCAAACGGTTTTAAACTTAATGAAATTATTAGTGTGAAAGAGCTCATTGCAAAGTTGGTACATGGGGAAGCAAATTAGATCATTTGTTATTTTGCTGTTGACATGTATAGCGCTTTTTGGCGCACCTAATTACATGCAACAGCTTGAGCAGTATGATGCCCAAATGAAGGGCGCGAATAATGACGAGATGCTACGCGTCTTTCATGGACTCAAAGCAGTCTATATTCAAGCCATTATTTCTGGAGATGAAAACCTCAAAAAAGAGACGTTAGAGCGCCTCATTAAAACGGCAAAACTACTGAAACTTGATGCCTCAAAATATGAGTCAGAACTAGCTACTTTAGGTAGAGATACTAAAAAATCAGCTCCATCTAAACCACTGATTCCACCTCCTGCTGCGGAAGAGAGCTTTGAGTCATCTAGGAGTAGTGCTAGCAACACTGTTTCGACGGTTCCTGCAGCAACTTCTACAGCGTCATCATCATCTTCGTTCAAAGAGAATAAAGTTGTGACCGCACCAGCATCCAGTACATCAGGAACAATACAAACCTCTTCATCTCTTCCAAAAAATTATAATGGTAGCAATGTCTTACATCATGTGAAAACAAGTGAAGAAGAAATTGTGCTTGATTTTGGCTCCGCTGTTACTGAAAGCAGTGTTAAAGTTTTTGTGCTTAAAACGGCAGATGGCTATAAAAAAATCATTGATATCCCTGCCATCATTATGAATGCACCCCTTACCATTGCAACACCGAAAAAGTTACAAGGATTACGCATTAGCCAGTACAATGCCAATGCCATTCGCATTATTTTAGATGCTCCAACTGCTTTTGAAACATATGTGAGCGTTTTAGATACACAAGTGATTTTATCGCTCAATAAAAAACCAATTTTGACTGAAAAAAGAATCATGACACCCGCACCAGTTGCTGAAATACCAAAAAAAGCACCTGTTGTTGCATCTACACCTGAACCAGCTTCCAAATCTTACACGGCAACGGCTTCTGCACTAGAAACTCCCGTTGCACCAAGTAAAGCCACACCATCATCCAACAAAAAAGGGCTAAAACGCGATAAGACAATTGTGATTGATGCAGGGCATGGTGGCAAGGATGCAGGTGCAATTGGCTATAAGCAACGCATGGAAAAGCATCTTGTTCTTGAAATGGCATTGCAACTAGGAAAAGAGCTTAAATCACGAGGCTATAAAGTTTTTTACACACGTCAGAGCGATGAATTTATTGATCTTAGAGATCGTACGAAAGTCGCCAATGATAAAAATGCTGATCTATTTATTTCTATCCATGCTAATGCTGCACCCAATGAAGTCAAAAAGCTTTCTATGAAAGGGTTAGAGACATTTTTTCTCTCTCCTGATCGATCAGAACGTTCTAAAAACGTAGCTGCTTTAGAAAATCAATCAACTATGGAAGAGATGGATTTTTACTCTAAAGAGACCTTCTTAAATGTCTTTAATCGGGAGAAAATCGTTCTTTCAAATAAAGTGGCAATTGATGTGCAATCAAGTATGCTCAAAAGTGTAAGGAAAAAATACAGTGTTGAAGATGGAGGGGTAAGAGAAGCACCATTTTGGGTTTTAGTGGGTGCAACGATGCCTTCTGTTTTAATTGAAGTAGGTTATATTAGCAATCCGGAAGAATCCGATAATATGTTCAATCCTCAGTACCAAAAGCAGCTTGTGGATGGTATCAGTGATGGTCTTGATCAGTATTATACTAACAATCCCTGATCGTTTTCCCTTTTGCTAGAGCTGCATCTTTAAAATAGCGTGACCACTGCTCTACCAAAGCTTGTTTTGTGTGTGCAAGGTAAATCTCAACAATGCGTTTATCTCCCACAAAGCGTGGTAATGACGAGAAGTTCAGCTCTTTGGGAAGGGCTTCCATAATTTCAATCAAATCATTTTCCGTTGAGTCCACCACAAATGAAGTGCTGTAGAGCTTAGGTTGCATTAGGAAATGCTTATCCAGAGCTTCTTGCACCATAGGCCACGCCATTGAGGGGAATCCGGGTGTAAAAAAGAAACGGTTAAAAAGCGAAAAGCCAGGCACGTGATTGACCACATTGTGTAAAAGTTCGGATGAGGGTGGAAGCATTGCCATGTTAATGCGGTACGGATACGCCTCATCTCCAAACTGGTTGACAATGAGCTCTTTTGCTTTTACATGTAAAGCTAAAGGCTCTCCTGTAAAGACTTCACTGGCAATGGCACGCGTAAGATCATCGGGTGTTGCACCAATACCTCCAAAGCAAAACATCACACTCTTTGGATCTTGTAAAATCATATTGAAACAGTTTTGGATGAGGGCAGGGGAATCTTGAATAACGAGACTTCCTACATGTAAAAGTCCGCGGTTTTGTAGCTCTTGGTTAAGAAAGGTGAAGTGTTTATCTACTCTGCGACCATTGAGAAGCTCAGTCCCAATGATGACAGAGTAGAAATGGTGCATTTAGATATTGCTTTTAACGAAGCTTTCCATCTCACTTACGATCTCTTCGATGGTACGTTCGCCATTGATTTTATGAAGAAGGTTTTTAGCACCGTAAAATGCTTGAATTCCTGCTAAGGGCTCTGTGTAAACTTTCATACGGTTTTTGAAGACTTGAACGTTGTCATCAGCGCCTCTTGCACGTCCTAAAACACGGTCACATGCGACTTGCTCGCTGACTTCTACTTCAATGACAGATACCAGTTTAACGGCTGTCTCTTGAGCGAGAATGGCATCAAGTGCTTTCATTTGCTCATCTGAACGTGGGAAGCCATCTATAAGGACAACATTTTTAGGGCTATTTTTGATAGCACTTACAATGGTATTGATAACGATATCAAGAGGGACAAGATTTCCAGCACTGACAAACGAATCAATCGTTTTACCAAGTTCACTACCACTTGCAACCTCGTCACGAAGCAACTCACCGGTTGAATAGTGTGCGATTACATCGCTGTTTTTTTCTGCGATAAGACTCGCATCCGTTGTTTTACCACTGCCTGGGGCGCCAATAATCAAAAATAGTTTCTTCATCAACAACATTCCTTTTATTTGGTTTTTTCTCTAAGTCTAATGCCAAGGTCACGCAACTGATCACCCTCAACTGCACTCGGTGCTCGGGTAAGCAGACATTGTGCTTTTTGGGTTTTAGGGAAGGCAATAACATCGCGAATGCTCTCACTTTTGGTAATAAGCATCATCAAACGATCAAGTCCGATAGCTAAACCACCATGCGGAGGTGCTCCGAATTTAAGTGCATCGAGTAAGAATTCAAACTTCTCATGCGCCTCTTCATCGCTGATACCAAGAAGATTAAATACTTTTTGTTGAATCTCTTTCTTATGAATTCTGATACTACCACCACCAAGTTCAACACCGTTGAGAACGACATCATAGGCGATAGATTCCATCTCATCGATTGGCGTGTTGTCAATGTCTTTTGGCATAGTGAATGGATGGTGAAGTGCTTTAACTCTACCATTTTCAACTTCAAACATTTCAAAATCAACGACCCACACAAACTCAAATCTGTCTTTTGGGATGATGTTCATTTGTTCTGCTAAGAAAATACGGAAACGACCCATATAATCAAGGACGAGTTTTTTCTCACCCGCACCAAAGAAGATGGCATCACCTACTTGAAGGTTTGCTGCATTCACAATCGCTTGTAAATCTGCTTCTTCAAAGAATTTGGTAAGTGGACCTTTAAGTCCATCTTCTTTCATTTGAAAATAGCCAAGTCCTGAAGCTCCGAATTTTCTGACATACTCTTCAAAACCTTGCATTTGGCGTTTTGAGAAGATATTGTCGCCATTAGGTACTTTCAGTGCTTTGATACGATTTTTCTTTGTGTCTTTTGCAATGTTGCTAAAAATTTCATTTTTACAGTTTGCAAAGATGTCCATAACGTCAATCATAGAGAGGTCATAACGAAGGTCAGGTTTGTCTGAACCATACGTTTCCATAGCTTCTTTATAGCGAATACGGTTAAACGGAGTAGTGATCTCATGTCCACATGCTTTGAAAACGTCTTTTAAAAGATTTTCGGTTACTTTCATAACGTCTTCTTGATTACAGAAGCTCATCTCGATGTCGATTTGCGTAAATTCAGGTTGACGATCCGCGCGTAAGTCTTCGTCACGGAAACATTTAGCCACTTGGAAATAACGATCAAACCCTGCACACATTAAAAGTTGTTTGAAAAGTTGTGGAGATTGTGGAAGGGCATAAAATTCGCCATTGTGAACACGACTTGGTACGAGATAATCACGCGCACCTTCAGGTGTAGATTTCGTTAAAATAGGTGTTTCAACTTCCAAAAAGCCCTGTGCATCCAATGAATTTCGAACTGCTACGGTTGCTTTACTTCTTAGTTTGAAAATTTCGTAAGCTTTAGGATTGCGAAGATCAAGGTAACGGTACTTTAAACGTACATCTTCACCGACGTTATTGTCACCAATGACAAACGGAACGGTTTCGCTAGCGTTTTCAACGATAAGCTCATCGACAACAATCTCGATTTTACCTGTTTTAAGACGTGGATTTTCCAATCCTTCGCCTCTGGCTCTCACTCTTCCTTTGGCTTTGAGAACGAATTCATCTCTCACATGAGCGGCAATTTCGTGTGCTGAAACGCTATCTTCAGGATCACAGACGAGCTGTACAAGTCCTGATTTATCACGAAGGTCGATAAAGATTACGCCACCATGATCTCTGTTACTATTTGCCCAGCCACACACTTCTACAACTTCGCCAATGTTGGCGACATCTAAATCGGTACAATAATGACTTCTCAATGTTTATTCCTATAATGAAGGGTGTTTTGTTAACCCTTGAATGTCGTTTTTTAAAAGGTATCAGTATAGCTAAATGTAGCTTTTCTTTAGTTTATTTGGGAAAAGATTGTCATTGTTTTGCTTAGAGTTACGTATCTATACATTTCTGTCTGGTTTGAAGTATTGGTATTGTGGGCGTTTTGGTCAAAAGAAGGGGTGAGGAGAGAAATTCTCCTCGGTACATTACATACGTGTTAAACGTGTAACGATTTGATCGATGCTGTCTGTAAAAAGAGAGTATAAAAAGGGTTCTAAATCTTTAGAATTATACGAAGGTGCGATCCATTTGCTTCCTTTTTGTCGGAAGTTTTGGGTAATCACTTCATCTCCTTTACGAACTACGACTTCGATTTCAATCTCACCTTTTAGGTTCGCATCAAAGTTTTTGTCATTGTAAACAAGCTCAATATCTTTAATCGCAACTTCTACCACTAAGTTAGCTTCATTGGTGTCTGCGTTTGTGTTAAAGCCTGCAAGATTAAGTGCATAGCCTAAGCCTTCGGTATATTTCTCAGCGAAGTTTTCGTTGCTGTAGAAGTTAATTGCACTACCACTTTTTTGATCAACATAACCGATAATGTTTTTCTTTGCACGTAGATCTTTAACTGTTCGTAGATAAACAATTTTTTGATCACGTGTTAATGGTCCTTTGTACTCTGCTTTGTAAGATTCAAGGCTTAGTGCTTCGTTTTTGTAGGTACAACCACTAAAAATTAACAGTGTCATAGCTACGAAAAAGAGATATTTCATTGTAGTACTCCTCGTATATGACCCCTTGAAGAGGTCTATAATATTGGCGAATTATAGCATAATCGCTGATTAATAAAAGACACGCTAGAATGAGTTATCATGAAAATAACCAATCATACTCAAAAATTAACCACTATTTCTGCTGTTGGTCTTGTGAGCAAACCCAACGATGGTACGCTTATGGACTACGTACAAGAGATTGAAGTGGCATTGCAAAAACATGGCGTAAAACTGCTTATCGAAGAGAAGAGTGCCCAAGCGTTAGGTTGCGTTGGTGTTAGCTTCAAGCAGATGTGCGCCCAAAGTGATTTCCTTATCTCCCTAGGCGGTGATGGCACTTTGATCTCATTGTGCCGAAGAAGTTTTACCTACCATAAGCCTGTTCTTGGAATTTATGCTGGGCAATTAGGCTTTTTAACCGATATTCAGACCGATGAAATCAGCCATTTTATTGAAGAACTCTTTGTGGGAAATTACCGTATTGATACGCGTATGATGCTCGAAGTCTCTTTACATGTAAACGGTAAAATTGAAAAAGTAGTCGCCTTTAATGACATAGTTTTGTCACGTTCCAAAATCTCACATATGAGCAATATCAAAGCTTTTGTAGATGGAAAACTTTTTAATTCCTATTATGGGGATGGGCTCATCGTTTCAACGCCTACAGGCTCAACTGCGTACAATCTTTCAGCAGGTGGCCCCGTTGTTTATCCGCTCACCGAAGCATTAATTTTAACACCAATTTGTCCGCACTCACTCTCTCAGAGACCATTGGTTTTACCGGTTGATTTTGAAGTCTCATTTGAAAGTGATGGTGATACGGTCATTGTTGTAGATGGACAAGACACCTATACGATGAATGAGGTTGAACGTGTTAGCGTTCGCATTGCAAAGCAAGGTGCAGAGCTTATTCACAGTTTAGATCGGGATTATTTTGAAATATTGAAAAAGAAATTGCATTGGGGGCATGTGTGATAGAGCGATTATTGATTAAAAATCATCTCTCTTTTGCTGAGTGTGATATAGAGTTTAAAAAAGGTTTAGTGGTTTTTAGTGGACCAAGTGGCGCTGGTAAATCAGTGCTGATGCAAGGGCTTCTTTCTTTGTTTGGGTATGGCGATGTGCATGCCGATGTCATTGAAGCGGTTGTGGGTAAAAAACTTGGTCTTGATGCCTTTGGTTTTGAAGAGGAAGAGCCAAATATTTTTAAATTTCTCAAAGCTAAAAATGCACGATATTTCATTAACTCTCAAGCCGTTTCAAAAAAAGGAATGGTGGAACTCTCGCGTACTTTTGTGAATTATCTCTCGGTCAAAGACAACAGTGAATTTGAAAATAGCCGTCTTTTAGGCTTATTGGATGGTGTATGTGCCAGCAAAGAACCTTCACATACAGAATATGTGAGTAAATTTGAAACATTATTCACTGAATATAAAACACTTAAAGAAGAGCTAAATCGCATCGAAGCTGAAGAGAAAAAAGTTGAAGATCTCAAAGAGTTTGCACGCTTTGAAATTGCTAAAATTGATGAGGTTTCTCCAAAAATTGGTGAAGATGAAGAACTTGTGAGTTTTAAAAAATCACTCTCCAAAAAAGAGAAGATCGAAGCGGCGATGCAAAAAGCAGGTGCTATCTTTGAACTTGAGGGAAGTGTCATCGAAGTTTTAAATCTCATTGAAACCGATAACAGCTTTTTTGATGCCTGCATGAATGAGTTACGCCTTGTCTTTGAAAAGCAAAATGAAACCTTAGAAGCACTCGAAGAGATCGATGTAGAGTCACTTTTAGATCGCATCGAAAAGATCGCACAACTCAAAAAACGTTATGGCTCGATTGAAGAGGCGTTAGCGCATAAACAAAAACGTCAAGAAGAGTTGGCACGGTATGAAAATATCGCTTTTGAGAAAGCTCAATTGGAAAAAGAGGTTGCAAAATTTGAAAGTAATGTCAAAATTCAAAGCCTTAAAATCAGCGAAACGCGTCAAAAATACCTATCTCTTTTAGAAACACGTCTGAATGACTACCTTTCACAGCTTTATATGCCTTCTTTGCAGTTGCGTTTAGAAGAGGGTGTTCTTAACGAATTGGGGTTTGATGCATTACATGTAAACCTAGGAAAGGTTGATCTTAAAAAGATCAGCTCTGGTGAATACAACCGTGTACGCCTTGCGTTTTTAGCGACTCATAATGAGTTTTTGCTCTCAGGTGGAGGCGTTTTGATCTTAGATGAGATTGATGCAAACCTGAGTGGAAAAGAGTCTATGAGTGTTGCTACTGTGCTCAAAACGCTCTCATCCAAGTACCAAATCTTTGCGATTTCACATCAACCACAGCTCTCTTCCCGTGCAGATCAGCACTTCTTGGTCATCAAAGATGCTTTACATGTAAGCCGCGTTCTACCTCTTGGCGAAGAGGAGCGTATTGTCGAATTAGCACGCATGGTGAGTGGTGAAAATGTGAGTGAAGAGGCGATTGTCTTTGCTAAATCCCTTTTAGAGAGTGCAAATTTGTAACATTTTTTTTGAACTTCATTTCTGCTTGTTGTAAAAATCATACGAATATCATACCTTTGCTTTACTCTGCGTGTAGAGTTTACATTTATGAGGAGGTTTGTATGCAAACTTGGCAACAAGTTTATGCGCCTATTGGTGGTAGTTTAGGGTTATCGGCATTAGTTGCGCTTATCCCAATCGTTTTTTTCTTCTTAGCACTTGCTGTGTTTAGAATGAAAGGTCATTTCGCGGCAACTATTACATTGGCGCTTTCTATGATAGTCGCTGTAGTGGCATTTGGAATGCCTGCGGATATGGCATTTGCTTCAGCAGGGTATGGCTTTTTATATGGCCTTTGGCCTATTGCTTGGATTATCGTAGCATCGGTTTTCCTTTACAAGCTAACGGTTAAAAGTGGGCAATTTGGAATTATTCGTAACTCCATCCTTGGCATTACAGACGATCAGCGTATCCAAGTTATCCTTATTGGTTTTGCCTTTGGTGCATTTCTAGAGGGTGCTGCGGGTTTTGGTGCGCCTGTTGCGATTACAGCAGCTATCCTTGTTGGACTTGGTTTTCAACCACTTTATGCTGCAGGACTTTGTTTGATTGCTAACACTGCTCCAGTTGCGTTTGGTGCTTTGGGTATTCCTATCTTGGTAGCTGGTAAAATCACAGGTATTGATCCTTTCTTGGTTGGTGCAATGGCTGGACGACAGCTTCCATTCCTTTCTATTCTCATTCCCCTTTGGATTGTAGCAATGATGGATGGTTGGAGAGGTGTTAAAGAAGTATGGCCAGCGGCTCTTGTAGCGGGCGGTAGTTTTGCACTTTCACAATATGCAACTTCTAACTTCATCGGACCAGAGTTACCCGATGTAACCTCTGCAATCCTTTCTATCGTCTCTTTAACTGTTTTCTTGAAATTCTGGAAACCAAAAAATGTTATGAAAGGTCATGTTTCTGCTGACCTTGAAAAAGAGACACAAAAAGCACATACAGGCGGAGAAGTTCTTAAAGCATGGTCACCGTTTATCATTCTTTCCATTATGGTAACGATTTGGACGACCAATGCCTTTAAAGCGTATTTTGCTAAAGGTGCCATTATGGCTGGAACGATTTTTAACTTTGAGTTTACAAGTATTAGCAATGCTATTTACAAAATGGCGCCTATCGTGGCACAGCCTACAAACTTTAAAGTTATTTATACATTCAACCCTATTTCGGCAACGGGAACAGCGATTTTCTTTGCTGCGATTATCTCTATGTTCGTATTGCGTGTGAATGTTCAAACAGCGATTAAAACGATGGGCGAAACACTCTTTGAGCTTAAATGGGCTATTTTGTCGATCGGTATGGTTTTAGGTTTTGCTTTTGTCATGAACTACTCAGGTATGTCAACAACCATGGCACTTGTGCTTGCAAACACAGGATTCTTGTTCCCATTCTTCTCTCCAATTTTAGGTTGGTTGGGCGTGTTCTTGACAGGTTCAGATACATCATCCAATGCACTTTTCTGCGGATTACAACAAAATACAGCACAACAACTTGGATTGAATGAAACCTTGATGGTTACCGCTAATACAACCGGTGGTGTTTGTGGTAAGATGATTTCTCCACAATCTATTTCGATTGCATGTGCGTCTGCAGGTATTGTTGGAAAAGAGTCAGACCTCTTTAGATTTACGGTTAAACACAGTTTAATTCTGGTCACCATTATGGGCTTAATGACGATGGCACAAGCATACATTTTTACGTGGATGATTCCTTAAATTTTCGTTAGCGTAAAATACTTCTTAGGCGGTGGTTTGATCCTCCACCGCCACCTCTTTAGAAAACTCCCAAAAAATTTATGTTACAATTAAAACTAACTTAACATGTAATAATTAGGATAATTGATGGCACGCGAAAAGATTTTAATTGTAGAAGATAATAAAGCACTTTCAAAACTCATCATGAAAAAGATGGAATCCAATCTTGATTTTGATGTAGATGTGGCGCATAGTTTTGAAGAGGCACAAAATCTTGTGGAAAAAAACAGTGATTACTTTGTTGCCCTTTTAGACCTCAATCTTCCTGATGCCCCTGATGGTGAAGTGGTCGATATGATTTTATCGTACAAAATCCCCTCAATTGTTCTTACTGGCTCCATGGATAAAGAAGTACGCGAAAAGATTTTGAAAAAAGATGTTATTGATTATGTCTATAAAGGCAATATTGATGATGTTAATTATATTTTTATGCTCATCGAACGTCTTCATAAAAATCGTGATATCAAAGTGATGATTGTGGATGATTCGATAGCAACACGTGCACAAATAAAATCTCTGTTGCAACATCAAATGTTTAAAGTTCTCGTTGCCGCACATGGCGAAGAAGCACTGGTCTTCTTGCAGGACAATCCCGATATTAAACTGATTCTGACAGATTATCAAATGCCTGTAATTGATGGCGTTGAACTCACCAAAGAAGTACGCAAGCTTTACAGTAAAAATGAACTCTCTATCATTGCCATGACAGGAACTAGCACGGATCTTATCTCTGCAAAATTTCTAAAAATTGGAGCAAATGATTTTATCAATAAGCCTTTTACCAGAGAAGAGATTGCGTGTCGCATCAACAATTCACTGGATGCCTTAGAGTACATAGCGAAAATTGAAGATATGGCACAAAATGATTTTTTAAGCGGTCTTGCCAACAGACGCTATTTTTTTGATGCGATGAAAGAGTATTTTAAAGAGGCTAAGAAAAAAAATGAGCCGTTTGCTTTAGGATTGATTGATCTGGATAGTTTTAAACAGATCAATGATACGTTAGGGCATCATGTGGGGGATACTGTCATTGTTGAACTTGCCAAAACACTCCAAAAGCATTTGACACATGAGCATTTCCTTGCACGTTTAGGTGGCGATGAATTTTGTGTGGTACTTAAAAATATTGACCAAAAAAAGGCATTGGAGTTTTTTATCAAACTTAAAAGTGCCATTGCTAGTGTACATATTAAAACCAAAGAGAAAAAAGATCTCAACATCTCTGTTTCTATTGGAGTGACTTTTGGTGATTTGGGAAGTGTGGAAGAGATGATTAATCAAGCAGATAAAGCACTCTATGTTGCAAAGAAAAATGGCAAAAATAGAGTTGAGGTTGCTTAATGATTATTGATACCCACTGTCATTTAGATGATGCTCGTTTTCGCGACGATGTGGATGCTGTTATACAAAAAGCTTATGAACAAGGTGTACAAGGCATCATTATTCCTGGAGCAGATATTGACGATTTAGGTTATGCCCAAGAGCTTGCTCATCGTTATGAACATATCTTTTTTGCAGCAGGTATTCATCCCTATCACCATGAACAATATGACGAAAAAATTCTTAGAACTTTTTTGAAAGATGAAAAATGTATTGCCGTAGGAGAGTGCGGTTTGGATTATTTTAGACTTCCTGAAGATGCAGAAGAAAAGCACGCCGAAAAGCAAATACAACAAGAAATTTTTGCTAAACAGATTGCTTTAGCACGAGAGATAAAGAAGCCTTTAATCGTTCATATTCGTGATGCCAATGAAGACAGTAGACGCCTTTTAGTGGAAGGCAAGGCACACGAAGTAGGCGGTGTTTTACACTGTTATAACGCTTCAAAGCATCTTTTAGATTTGGCCAATAGTGATTTTTATTTTGGTATTGGTGGCGTTTTAACCTTTAAAAATGCGAAAAATTTAGTAGAAGTTTTACCTCTCATTCCCAAAGAGAAATTACTGCTTGAAACCGACGCTCCTTACCTAACACCCATGCCATATCGAGGAGAGCGCAATGAGCCAGCTTATACACTTTTGGTCGCAGAAAAGATGGCTGAACTTTTAAATATGAGTGTCACTGAACTTCACAATTTGACCTCAAAAAATGCTTTTACACTCTTTAAAGCTTTGGAAAAGATAAAGTTAGCTACAATCTAAAGTAAATTAAGAGATAAAGGAGAGGCATGTATAAGGTTTTTTTAACCCTTTTTCTTCTGTTTCAGAGTCTCCATGCGTTTTTAAATACCGACAATAACTACGAAAAACAACTTACCGCCCTTAAAAATTTCGATCTTCCAAATACCTTTTTGAAAGATTCCATTTTCATCTCAATGAATGAAGATGTCGAAATTTATAAGACAAAGCACTTCTTGCGCGAGCTAGAAAGCGGTGATAGGTTTGTTCCCGTTTTACAAAAAAAGATGAAAGAAGCTGGCGTTCCACCAGAGTTTTTATACCTTGCAATGACAGAGTCTAGTTTTGATCCTTTTTCATCTTCTTCCGCGAAGGCTTCAGGTATTTGGCAATTCATTCCTGAAACAGCTCGCCGTTATGGTTTAGTGGAAAATGCTTATGTTGATGAGAGACGTGATCCTATTAAATCAACAGAAGCGGCAATTGTTTATTTACAACGACTCCATGACCTTTTTGGTAAGTGGTATCTCGCAGCATTAGCCTATAATTGTGGTGAAGGCACTGTCACTAAGGCAATCGCCAAAGCAGGTACAGATGATATTAATGTTCTCTTAGATGAGAGCCAAAAGTACCTTCCCAAGGAAAGCAGACTTTACATTCGCAAAATTTTGATGATGAGCTTTATTTCGGGCAGTACAGACATTATGCTTGACAATGGCTCTGAATACCTTTTAAATAGAGCCAATAATGCAACTTTCGTTTCAGTTCCAGTTCCAAGTGGTACACATCTTAAGGATGTATCTGAAACGATTGGTATCTCGTTACGCGAACTAAAATCGTACAATCCACATCTTAAACATGCGTTTACCTCTCCTATTGGGACAAAGAGCTACCTTTACATTCCGCAAGATCGCCAAGTTGTGTTTACCCAAAATTTTGATCAAACTAAACAGCCTCAAAAATATGCTGTTTATACTGCCCAAAAAGGGGACTCTCTTCAAAGTGTTGCTAAAAAATATGGTATGAGTTCTCAGTCTTTAATGGATCTCAATAGTTTCAAAACTGCTAACCTCAAACCAAAAACTGAAATTATTGTGCCGATGGGTTCAGCGATGCCTGTAATTGCATCTGCACCTTCTGGTAGTGCTGAGAAAATGTATATTATTAAAGCGGGCGATACCATTGAGACGGTATCAAAAAAATACGATGTCCCTGTAGCCCAATTGCTCAAAGCTAATAATAAAAAGAATGCACTTGTGAAAGTGGGAGAGAGTATTGTCATTCCAAAAAACTAGTGGATTAAGCCTTTGTGTCATCATGCTTTTGTCTTTTTATGGATGTGCTTCTAAAAACGATAGTCATGCTTATCGTGGTCCAAGGCCTACCCCAACAATGGCTGCACCTGAGGGTAGCGGAGCTATTAATGACTCGGCTGCAATGCATAGAGCCACGATGAGACCTTATACCATTGATGGTAAATCGTATACTCCAACAATGGTGAGTGTTGGGGATTATTTTAGTGGAATTTCGAGTTGGTACGGTAAAGATTTTCATGGTAAAAAAACTTCTAATGGTGAAGTGTATAATATGTATGAAATGACCGCAGCACATAAAACACTCCCTATGAATACGATGCTTAAAGTCACCAATCTTAAAAACAGTAAGAGTATTGTGGTACGCGTCAATGATCGTGGCCCTTTTGTAGGTACACGTATGATTGACCTTTCGTATACTGCAGCAACTCGCATTGATCTTGTTGCCAATGGAACAGGACCCGTAGGGATTGAAGTTATCGGTTTTGCCGGTGTGGTCGCACCTGCAGGTGCGCCAAAACAGAGTGTCGTCGAGACAGATTATCTCATCCAAATTGGCGCATTTAGAAATAAAGAGGGCGCAACAAGGTTTGCTCAAAGCAATATGAATGTCAATAATCGCTACAATGCAATTATTAAAGAAGGAACATTTGAAAATGAGCCGATATATCGTGTATGGCTCAAAGGATTTGGCAGTGAAGCTGAAGCCTCTGACTTTATTGCAAAAGGGCCGCATAAAGGCTCATTTATCGTAAGGGAATAAAATGCAGACATTACAACGCATTACCAAAGAGACACACATCAGTGTTGAATTAGAGATTAATGGTACAGGAAAAGCAGTTATTGAGACGGGAATTGGTTTTTTTGACCATATGCTTGAAGCTTTTGCTAAACACTCTTTGATGGATTTGACGCTTACATGTAAAGGTGATACACACATTGATTTT
Source organism: Sulfurospirillum arsenophilum NBRC 109478 (assembly GCF_000813345.1). Classification (NCBI taxonomy): domain Bacteria; kingdom Pseudomonadati; phylum Campylobacterota; class Epsilonproteobacteria; order Campylobacterales; family Sulfurospirillaceae; genus Sulfurospirillum; species Sulfurospirillum arsenophilum. Next base: position 752,770 of record NZ_BBQF01000001.1, read on the forward strand.
CACCATAGTGTTGAAGATGTAGGTATTGTTTTAGGGCAAGCACTTCGTGCTTCTTTGTATCCTATTTCTGGTGTCGAGCGTTATGGGAATGCTGTTGTTGTGATGGATGAAGCCGCTGTTGAGTGCGCCTTGGATCTTAGTAATCGCCCTTACTTAGTCTATGATGTTGAGATGGAAGGTAAAGTGGGTGAGTTTGATGTCGAGCTTGCCGAAGAGTTTTTTAGGGCGCTCATGGTCAATGCTGGCATTAGCGCACATATCGTTGCGCGTCGAGGTAAAAACAGACATCATCTTTTAGAAGCGGCGTTTAAAGCGTTTGCGGTAGCCCTTCGTCGAAGTTTAGTGAAAAATGAGCGTGTGGGAATTCCCAGTACAAAGGGTGTATTGTAATGATTGAATTATTGGTCTTTGATGTCGATGGATGTCTCACAGATGGCGGCATTATGTATGGGAACGGCGATGCGGAAGAATTTAAAACCTTTAATGTTAAGGATGGTTTTGGCATTGTCTCATGGATGAAGCTTGGTCGTAAAACGGCAATCATTACGGGACGTAGTTCTCGCGTGGTAGACAAACGTGCAAAAGAGCTTGGCATCACTTACCTTTATCAAGATGTTAAAAATAAAAAAGCTGTTCTTCAAGAGATATTAGACAAAGAAGGGCTCAGTTTTGGACAGGTTGCTGCCATTGGGGATGATCTTAATGATTTATCTCTTTTAAAAGCTGTGGGGCTTTCGTTTGCTCCTGCTGATGCCTTGCCTATGGTTGTGAAATCAGTCGATATTGTATTGCAAAAAGAGGGCGGTAAAGCGGCGGTGCGAGAGATGATCGACATTGTTGTTGAAAAAGAAAATTTGAGTGAGGCATTTGTAAAACTTTGGCTGTAAAAATCCTTTCCTATGCAATGATTCTCTTTTTTGGGATGATGCTTTTTTTAATCATTAAAGAACCTTATACGATTAATGTGGTCGATAATAATGGCAATTTAATTCCCGAAATTGAACTCTTCAATGCCCAAAATTATCAGATTAAAGAGGGTCTTATTGAGAGTATTGTACGCTCTGAGCGCGTAGCTCGCTATCAAGATTTTGATAAACTTTATGTTATTAACGCAGATCATAAAACGAAAGAGGGTTTGCTAGGAAAACTCACTTCTGACGAAGGTATTTTGCAAGATCATGTAATGCATTTTAAAACCAACTCTCACTATTATCGAAATGATGGTGTCTCTTTGGATGGGGAAGATATCTTTTACGATCTTAAAAAAGAGGTTTTAAGCAGTGAAAAACCTTTTGTTTTTGCACAGCAGCAAAGCCGTAGCCATGGGCTTTCATTTGTTTATCAGATGAAAGAAGGCACAATAAGTGCTACTAATATACATTCGTTTATACAACAACAAGTAGGGAAGAAGAAGTAGATGAAAAAACTTATAGCACTCTGTTTATGCGCTTCAAGTATGCTTATAGCCGCTGAAGTTGAGGTGACAGCTGATAAATTTTTTGCGGATGAAAGTAAAAAAATCAGTATTTTTGAAGGGCACGTTGTTGTCATAAAAGAGGGCGATAAACTAACCGCTAAAAAAATAGTGATAGAGTTTGATGATAAAAAACAACCTCTTCGTTATATTGCTACAGGCGATGCCAAAGGCAATTTGACAATGAACCAGAAGAAGTATTATGGCGAAGCTGAAAAGATGACCTATGAGCCAAACAAAAGCCTTTATACATTAGAGAAAAAAGCTTTTTTACATGAGATTGAGACCGATAAAAAAGTCTATGGTGATTTTATTCGCGTAGATCAGATCAGCGGGCAGTATCAAGTGGATGGAAAAGGTGCAGCACCTGTCAAATTTATCTTCAAAGTTGAGGATAAAAAACAGTGATCAAAGTCAAAGACGCCTTCTTTGTGAAGTCTGCTTCAAAAATGGAGGAGACAACACCTGAGGGGATGAGTGAAGTTGCTTTTATTGGTCGTAGTAATGTGGGTAAAAGTTCTATCATTAATGCACTCACCAATAAAAAAGGGCTTGCAAAAAGTTCATCAACACCTGGAAAAACACGTCTCATTAACTTCTTTCAGATTGTGTTAGCACAAGATGAAAAAACATATTATGCGCAACTGGTGGATTTACCAGGGTTTGGTTATGCCAAAGTTTCTCACAGCCTTAAAGCAGAGTGGCAGAAAAATCTGACGGATTACATTAAAAAACGTGTTTCCATTCGTGTTTTTGTGCATCTGGTTGATTCAAGACACCCTTTTTTAGAGATAGATCAAGCGGTGCATAACTATTTGAGCGAGATTGTAAGACCCGATCAGACAATTTTACGTATTTTTACCAAACTTGATAAATTAAAACAGAGTGAAATCAGTATTATCAAAAAAAATTATCCCGACGCAATTTTGGTTTCAAGTAGCAGCAAGAAAGGTGTTGATAAGGCCTTAGCAGCTATTTTTGAAACGCTTTTTGGAGCAGAATCATGATTTCTTATACCAAAGCAAAACTCAGTGATATTGTCCAAATGCAAGATCTTGTCAAACCAGAAGTGGAGAAGGGCATTATTCTCTTTCGCAGTTCTGATGAAATGGCAACCAATATTCGCTCGTACATTCTTGCCAAAGAGAATGAGCAGATCATCGGATTTGGAGCGCTGCATTTTCATGCCGATGATTTGGCAGAGATACGAAGCCTTATGGTCAAAGATGGCTTTAGAGGTCATGGTATTGGCAAAGGAATTATTCAAAATCTCCTCATTGAAGGAGAGAATTTAGGTGTTAAAAAAGTCTTTACATTAACTTATCAAAAAGCATTTTTTGAGTCCGTTGGTTTTACTGAAATCCCCAAAGAAGCACTGCCTACACATAAAATTTGGGCAGATTGTATTAAATGCAAACATTTTCCAATATGCGACGAAATAGCGCTGATCAAAACTATCTAAATCTTTTTTGGATCAGTGGATGGCTTCTTTTTGGGCTGGTAATGTCTTCACTCTATCCGCTTATCCCACCTTTTGTTGGTGTGGTATTTTGTTATCTAGTGATTCATTTTAACCGTCGTGAAGAGAATGCTACTACTATATTTCTGGGCTTTTTATACCTGTGTTTGTATGATCTCAATAAGGGCTTTTACCTTTTTTCCTATCTGATCTTATTTGCAATTTTTTATAAATTTGCTATTTATAAAATTCAAAATATTATTACATGTAATAATTGCATCCTTGCAGCTTACGTTACGATTGCCTATCTTGGGCACTTCTTTTTGAATGCATTTTTTGCTTATTTGGATAATGAGTCCTTCCCATACTTCTCAAACTACTACTTTTATTACATTGCCATTGATTCTATCCTCTCTTTTATGCTTTTTAAGGTAACACGGTGAGAATTAAGATTGTTCTGAGTATCTTCATTTTGGCGTGGATTGCCCTTTTGGTGAGGGTTTATTATATTAGTATCAAATCGAATGCTTACTATGAAGAGATTGCCAAACAAAATGCTGTAAAAGTAGAAGAATTAGCGCCTTTACGAGGGGTTATTTTAGACCGAAAACTTAACCCTCTCTCTGTGAATCGTTTGGGTTTTTCCATTGGTATAAAACCTAGACTTAGTTTCAAGGCCAATCGTGCTCTGTTAGATCAAGAAATTGCTTTTTTAGCAGAAGCTTTGCCTGAGTTTAGCGTTAAAGATTTAACCAAAGAGTATCTCAAAGCTGATTCTGCATACAATCATGATTATGTTGAAGTCATTGGTTTTGTTCCGTATGACAAGCTCATTCCCCAGTTTGCTAAGATCGCGCAGCATGATAATTTAAGAATTAAAATCACCTCTAAACGGCATTATCCCTACGGTTCGCTCGCTTCTCATGTGATTGGCTATGTTGGAAAGTCAAATACTCAAGATGTCGCCGAAGATATAACAGCAAAATTGGTGGGCTTCTCGGGTAAAACAGGTATAGAAAAGTACTACAATACTGTCTTACAAGGTACCAAAGGCGAGAAAAAAACCAAAGTAACTGCCTTTAACCAAGAGATCGAGCAAGTCAGTAAAACATTGCCGCTTAGTAATGATTTAGTCTTAAGTCTTGATCTTGAATTACAACAATATATTGCAACACTTTTTGGAGATGACAGTGGTGCTGTCGTTGTTATGAATGCCAAAAATGGTGAAATTTTAGCAGCCGCAAGTTTCCCTGAATACGATTTAAATAAGTTTGTCACAGGTATTTTACGTGAAGAGTGGGCACTTTTGGCGAATGATCTTAATCACCCCTTTACCAATAAATTAGTCAATGGTCTTTACCCTCCGGGTTCCATCGTGAAGATGGGTGTGGGTATGGCGATGATGAACTCTGGTATTATCAGTCCTTCAACTACGTTTGAATCAACAGGTACGATGGAGCTAGGTGGAAGGGTGTTTCGTGACTGGAAAAAAGATGGACATGGCATCATCTCTTATGCCCGCGCCATTCGTGAGAGCTGTGATGACTACTTTTACAAAGCAAGCCTCAAAACAGGCATTGATAATATTGCACCATTTCTCTCAAAAATAGGCTTTGCTGCAAAAACAGGTATTGATCTTCCCCGAGAATTCATCGGAGTTGTTCCGAGCCGTGAGTGGAAAAAAGCACGTTTTGGTAAAGGGTGGTCTCAAGGCGAAACACTGATTAGCTCCATCGGGCAAGGGTACTTCCTTACCACACCAGTACAAGTTGCAAAGTACACCGCTTTTTTAGCGACAGGCAATGGCGTGACACCACATTTTGTGCGCAAAATTAACGATAAAATGATTGATTTTCCTGTGGATCCAAATATTGTCAGTGAGAGTGAAAAGCGTTTTTTAAAGGTGACACGTGAAGGTATGTATGACGTTGCCAACGTTCCTGGTGGTACGGCACTTAGACACATTAACGTTACAGCGCCATTTAAGATAGCAGCAAAAACGGGAACAGCACAAGTTGTTGGTCTTTCTCAAACCGATAAAAAGCGTATGCGTGAGGAAGATATGGACTATTACCAACGCTCTCACGCATGGCTCACTACCTATGGACCGTATGAAAACCCTCAATTTGTTGTCACTGTTTTGGTTGAACACGGTGGACATGGTGGGTCTGAAGGTGGTCCGATTGCTTCAAAAGTCTATGACAAACTTTATCAAATGGGCTATATTAAATAATAGACTTTTTACGAGGGTTATGAACGAAGTCTAATCTTTACATGTAAAGATTTAAAGTGCGCTCACGTCGATACTGTATTCGATTTTTTCTGCAACTTCTTGGGCTAAAGCTACACCAAAAAGTTCACGCAAAAGGTAAAACCCTAACTCTATTCCAGAGCTCACTCCTCCTGCGGTAATAACCTTCCCATCTTGAACCACTTTAGATGAAACAACATTAACGCCATAGCGTGAAAGCTCATCAAAAGCGCTGTGGTAGGTGGTAGCTTCTTTCCCCAACAACACGCCAGCTTCCGCAAGGAAAAATGCTCCTGTGCAGACAGAAGCAAGGTAAGTGACCTCTTCTTTGTGTTGTTTGATAAAGTCTTGCATAGAGGGCTCTTTCATCCATTGCGTACGACCTTTTCCACCAGGAAAAAGCAAAATATCGACCTTTGGGCAATTCTCCAAACTAACGTCGGGAAGAACTCTAAGACCGTTAAAGGCATGAACAGGCTCAAGTGTTGGTGCGATTAAGAGAACTTTCGTGCTATTGGACTGTATTTTGTTGATGTAACTCAGTACTTCGAAGGGGGCCACAAAATCAAGCTCTTCGACGTTTGGGAAGATGACAATACCGATGGTAATCATAGGCTACTCCTCTGTACGAACAATCAAACTTTCTGGTAAATTATACTGCTTTATCCACGCTTTTTCCCTCTCTCGCATCTCACCGTTATCGACTTCGTGATCAAAGCCTAAAAGATGAAGCATTCCATGGATAAACAAAAGTGTAATCTCTTCTTCGATCGTATGCCCTAGCTCTTTGGCTTTTTCATCTGCTAATTCGTAATTAATAACGATCGAACCAAGTGGTGCGTGAGGAAAATTTTCTACGGGGAAGCTGAGCACATCCGTGGTTTTATCCATCCCTCGATGCTCTAGGTTTAGCTCATGCATGCTTTTGCCATCAATCATAATCAGCTCAACTTCTTTTTGCGAATGCTCTTTACAAATTTGTTCTAATATCGTTACATGTAAAGGGGTGTTGGATTCATTTTCAATGAGTAGCATAGAGTGCTCCTTTTAAAACAGGCTTGGTTGTGTAGTAAATGTTTTGATAAAGAGTGACTCGTAAGCTTCTTTATCTCCTAAAATAAGGGCGTATTGAAAAGATTTTTGCGCTAAGCGTGAGAGTTCATCCACCGTGTCAAAGAGAAGGATTTCACCGTCATATGGGATGTCGCGATGAAAATTTTTAGGAAGTGCTAAAATGATATGAGAGCGTTCAATGTGTGTTTGCATATACGCTAGTAATGCAGGTAACAGCGAAGCGTGAGGCTCAAAGATAAGTGCTTTATCACTGCTTCCAAACTCTTTTTTACAGAGTGCATGGGTGATGAATTGTGGGTAAAAATGCTCACAAAAGCCAAGATTTTCTAAACTATAAGCGATGCTATGGGTGTCACAAAACTCAAGTAAGCAGAGTAACTCTTCCACAAAAAGCGATGGAATTTTTTGCTCTGAAAAGTAGCGATCTTGATGCCAAAAAGAGCTGAGAAACAGGCCTTTGGCGATGATGGTAGGCTTTACATGTAAAGAGGTTTCAACTTTGTGTGCGACCGGTGCAATTTGATGCGCTAAGCTGTGATCGCTGAGGCAAAAGCGTTCTTCCTCTTTCGCGTTTAACACCGTTTTGGCAATTGCAAACAGATTTCCACGCAGACGTTTGATGTTTTTGGGCGTTTGAATCATCTCTAGGAGTGCTTCTTGAATAGGAGAAAGTAGCACGATCGTAAGGGATTTTTGGGTAATGGTATAACGCAACAGCTTGATAAGTGTCTGCTCAATAGAGGTGACCTCTATCCAAGCGCACTCATCATCTTCATTGGCAAACGAAAGAGTGGTCACAATGGCGTAAGCACCTTTTTCAAGAGCTTGATGGATCAGTTCGCGTGACGCGGTCGTGTCGATGAACAGATCGCCATGAGAAATGCGAGAAGCCTCAAGATGAATCGAGGCAAACGCATCAATGGGAGGTGTTGTGCGTAATTTCCCATCGATAATACGTACAAAGTTATCTATCTTCATCCAATAGAAGCGCCACTTTGACGAGGACGTTCTGGGCGAACTAAACAGAGTCCCTCTTTATCTTTGGCTGCTAGTAACATCCCTTGGCTAAGTAATCCTTTGATCGTGGCAGGTTTCAAGTTTGTAACGACACAGACTTGCGTGTTTAAAAGCTCTTCGGGGGTGTAGTACTCACGAATACCTGCGACAATTTGTCTAGGTTCAGCCTCTCCTAAATCAACCTTGAGTTTCAAAAGACGATCGCTTCCCTCTAAGATGCTTGCTTCAATAATCGTTCCAATTTTAAGGGATGTCTCAAAAAATTGGTCAATCGTGATGATAGACTCTACTTTATGTGTCTCTTTTTTGCTTTTAACAGGGGCGGGTTCAACGACTGCAGGTGCAGGTTGCGCCATTAACTCTTCTTCAATGCGTGGGAAAAGAGGCGGTACTTTTTCAATGGTAAATTCATCCAAAAATGTTTTACGAACAACGATTTTGTCATAGTTTGCCGTGTTGATCTCAAAGCCCATTGCTTTTGCAATGGTTGATGTTGTTTTTGGCATAACAGGGTGTAGAAGGATAGAAACACGCGCTAAGATGTTTGAAACAAGTGCCACGAGTGCGAGTGCTTGATCTTCTTTACCTTCTTTGATTTTCACCCATGGTTCATGCACGGTGATGGCTTGGTTGGCAATACTGAGTGCTTTCCATAGATCTTCAAGATAACGGTTCGTTTGAAGCTCTTGTAGGGTGTTCTCTACATTTTTTAAGATCTCATCAACAGCAGTTAATTCGCTCGCATGGAAGGTGTTAACATCTTTTGAGTTCACAACGCCATTGCTGTATTTTCCACTCATTCCGATGATGCGGTTAAGCAGGTTTCCAAGTTCATTGCCAAGATCGGAGTTGATGCGATCCATCAATGCTTTTTGACTAAAGTCACCATCTTGTCCAAACGGAACTTCGCGAAGCATAAAGTATCTAAAGTTTTCGAGCCCATACGCATCTGCAACCTCTTTTGGGTTGACAACATTGCCTTTGCTTTTACTCATTTTTTCACCATTTCTTGTCCACCAACCGTGTGCCGCAACGTGTTTTGGCAGAGCCAAACCAAGGCTCATCAAAAATGCTGGCCAGTAGATAGCATGGAAGCGAAGAATGTCTTTTCCGACTAAGTGCATTGTGGCTGGCCAGAAATCCATATTCTTTTCATCCGTACCATAACCAAGTGCGGTGGTGTAGTTTAAAAGGGCATCCAGCCATACGTACATGACATGCTTGTCGTCATTCATGCTTGCAGGTAGTTTGACACCCCAGTCAAAGCTAGTGCGTGTGATGGAGAGGTCACGAAGACCTTGTTTCACAAAGCTAATGACTTCGTTTTTTTTACCTTTTGGAAGAACACATTTCTCATCATTGTTGTACCATTTGATGAGATCTTCTTGGTACTTAGAGAGCTTGAAGAAGTAGCTCTCTTCTTTAACAAGGCGCGTAAGCTTGCCACAATCGGGGCATTTGTCTTCATCCACCAGTTGAGTGTCGGTAAAGAAGGTCTCACAGCTGACACAGTAGTGACCTTCGTATTCACCTTTGTAAATGTCACCTTTGTCAAACATCACTTGAAACGCTTTTTGCACACCCGTTTTATGCTCAGCATCCGTGGTGCGGATAAATTTGTCATAACTGATGTCAAACTCATCCCAAAGGGCGCGGAATTTGCCACTGATCTCATCAGCGTATGCTTGTGGTGTTTTGTTTCGCAATTTTGCAGCTTCTTCGATCTTTTGACCGTGTTCATCGGTTCCTGTTAAGAAAAAAGTCTCATAGCCTTTCAAACGATAATAGCGTGCCATCGTATCAGCGATGATCGTTGTGTACGCATGTCCGATATGCGGAACATCGTTAACATAGTAAATTGGGGTGGTAATGTAGGCTTTTTGGGACATCGTTTTTCCTAGTTAAATTGATTCATTGTATTGTTAAAACTCAAATCCGCCACCTTGTCCTTTGGCCATACTTTCGTAAACGGCTTTGACATAGGTTTTGCGGGTATCACACTCAAATATCTTTTCACAGTCACTGCATGTCACAACGTCTTTACTTTGTTGGCATGCTTGTAATAGTGCTTTTTTTTCTTGCAACTCTTGTTCGTAAATATCGCTTACTTCACTACTCATAACACTTCCGAACACGTTCTATCTCTGCATGCGAGCCAAAGAAACACGGTGTAGTATCGTGTGGATGTGAAGGGGTGAGATCAAGTACTCTTTTTGTGCCATCAATCGCTTCGCCACCTGCTTTTTCATAGACAAAGGCAAAAGGGAAGACTTCAAAAATCATACGTAGTTTTCCTTTGGGTACATCGCTTGTTGCTGGGTAAGAGAAGAGTCCGCCACCTTTGAGAAGGATTTGATGCAAGTCTGGCACCATACCGCCCGAATAACGTAAACGGTAACCATCAGCAAAGATCGCATCGATCATTGCTTTGTGACGCGGTTCCCAACACATTTGGGTTGAGCCTGGAGCATTGATCTTGCCTTTTTCTTTTAGGTTAATCTCTTTGATAAAGACAAATTCACCGTTTTTGTTCAAACGATACATCTTGACATCATCTTCGGCAATGACGAGTTCAACACGTGGGCCATAGACAACATAAACAGCCGCTTTGAGGTGTTTACCAGCGTATCCGCCTTCGTAAATACCGAATATTGAGCCAACACTCAGGTTAACATCAATCAAGCTTGAACCATCAAGTGGGTCGTAACCAACACCGTAAATCCCGTTTACATGTAAAGGTGTTTTCTCCTCTTTCTCTTCACTGACAATCTCTTTGATGCAAGCCACTTTAGCAAACTCTTCTTCAATGATGAGGTCACTTTTGATGTCCAGTTTGAGCTGTGTATCACCTGTAGAGTTAATGTTCTCAGAATACCCTGTATCATCAAACTCAATCGCTTCTCGAATACGGATGGCGGAACGTTTTATAGCATCATAAATTTTTTGCATGTTATTTCACTTTCTTAGCATTTTTTTGTATCCAAGCAACGACTTGCTCGGGGTTATTCAGATCTAAAATCGCAATGTTTGAGGGAACCTCATAATCGCTTAGCGTAATACTTTCATCAATCGCAATGGCATCAGAGCAGTCAAAATAGTCAACATCCAGTTTGTTGCGAAAAATCGCAATGCGAGGAAGAGGAAGATTTTTAAGACCTTCAACCAGTAAAAAATCAAAATCGCCTAGCAATGTGATGATCTCATCCAAACTTTTTTGACGTTTGGAAAAAAGCGTCGTGCGCGTAGGTGACGTAATGATAACTTCTGCCCCTGTTTGCGAAAATTTCCAGCTATCTTTGCCTTCAACATCAAAAATCGCTTTATCGCTCGGGTCATTTTTAATAATAGCAAGGGCATGCTCTTTTTTAAGAATGTTCGCTACTTTGAGGATCAGCGTTGTTTTTCCACTGTCCGATGGTCCTGTAAATGCAACAGCCAAGGATTTCATTTTTTCCTGCTTTTTATGTTATTATGATAACAATAATAGCAAAAAAAGATTTAGCTTTTGATGAGTTGATATGGGTGAGAGCTAAGAATGAGGAATGATGATGCGATATTTTGCAATGGTTTTAGTAGCATTTTTGATGAGTGGTTGCGCTTCCAAGTTAGCTCACGATGAGGGAGAGAAGACTCTGGACTATAGTATGGCAAACTCGAAAAAGATCGAGATTAAAAACTCTGAAACGTCTAAAACATTTGTAACGATCACCTATCTCAATCCGATTAACCATGAGCTGATTACGCAAGAGAGCGAGAAATTTATCGTAGGTACTTACATGGCAACAGGAAATGGATCTTTTGATAAAGTGGAGCTTTCTGGATTTCAAGTCAATGGTTCCGATGAAAACGTAACGGTCACACCTTTAGCGCAAGATGCTTCAGTGCTTAAACTGGTCTCTTCTGTGAACGCTTGGACCAACTATGTGTTAGTGCAAGCGCCTAAAACAGAAGAAATTAAAATGGAGATTAGTTTCGAAAACGATCACTCAGCGAGGGTAACAGTAAAATTTCAAAAAGATTATTAATAGCGACATCATCCCCTAATAAATGGCGATACACAACGTAGTTTGCGAGTACTTTTTTACCGTATTCGCGACTCTCTTCGTTGATCATCGTTTCCATACTCCAAAAAGGCTCGAAATTCCCTTCACTAAATGCGCCACCTTGTAAATGTTTTTTGGTAAAGCCCATACCGCCATTGTAAGCGTAGGCTACAAAAAGAGGATGGTACAAGCTCTTTTCTAAGAAATTAAGGTGAATATTTCCAAAAAGATAGGCAATACGAGGATCAAACATATTCGAGATGGAAAACTCTTCAAGCTTCTCTTTTTTGGCAATATCACGCGCGACAAATGGCATAAACTGCATCATCCCCAGTGCGTATGAGGTCGAAACAACGGAGGGGATAAAACGACTCTCTTGACGTGCGATGGCAAGCATTAACGCTTGACGATGCACAGAATAACTTGAAATCTCTTCAGGATAAGGAATAGGGTAGTAGTTTTTAGAATAGCGTGTAACGCGCTCCATCAAATAGCTGTAATGGGGTAATGTGTTCGCATATTTAAACGTTTGTGCAAGCGCTTCAACCTCTTCACCACTCATACGGTACACTCTGTTCATGACTTTTGGCCATGCAAAAGGATCGCTGACATTGAACGTTGGATGCGTTCCCTCAAGTACAGGTGAAACAATGTTTTTGTACGGTAGACCCAGCTTTTCATAGGCATAGAGTGAGTACATGTTGATGTCAGAATCTTGCACGATGCGCTCTAAAAAGTGTCTGTCTTTTGTGACGAGGTATTGCCAAAAGAGGGCTTTGTCTTTCTCTTCGCTTTTGGTTGCGCGCTCAACGGATAGTTCAAAAAAGTAAAGGGAGCGCTCTTTCTCGTTATATTTCAGGGCATTAAGTCCTAGATAAAAAAGTGACTTAGCGTTTACATGTAAAGATGGCGTTACATGTAAAAGTGATTTTTGCACATTTTCCAGCTTATCATTTTGGACAACATTGTAAGCAAGTTGGTTAAATTTAGGATAGTTGGAGAGCTTGTCCATCTGCTCTTTGGGGATAATCTGTTGATTGAAGATCGCTGCTTTGTATGCAGTGATACTTCCGTTAAAAAGCGTTAAAAAGGTGTTTCCATCGCTATTTAGCGCTGCTTCATAAACGTTTTCACTCTCCATCAACGTGATGAGATTGACAAGCTCGTTATTGCGTTTCAATCTTGGCTTAATCAGTTTGAGCTGACCTTTAGAAAGCGACGTGACTTTCGCAATGTTAATGCCGATATTTAGACATTCATCATCTTCTTTCATTAATGAACTTACATCCATATCAATACATTTGGAGATTTTTTTATACTCCACATTGTCCATTTTTTTAGCAAAAAGGTGGAAAAAGCGGATGTTCATCGTATGCACCATCCCAAAGAGTGCTTTAGCCTCTTTGAGGGTGGTTGTCTCTTGTTGTAGGTACTCGTAGATGTAAAAATCTTTCGCAAGACTTCGTGGTTTATCGTCAAAAAAGGCAAAATTTACAGGCTCATCAGCAAACAGGTCAATGCAAATACAAAGGCAGAAAAAAAGGCCTAAAAAAAGTTTATAAAGCATTGGCAAGCGCAAACAGAAGTTTAACCGCAAAGAGGTCGACAAATTGAAGTGTCAAGATCACAATCAGCGGAGCAAGGTCGATACCACCAATTAAGGTTGGAACCAGTTTACGAATAAATGCATACACAGGGTTGGTTAAGCGAAAGAGAATCTGTACAATAGGATTGTACGGGTCAGGTCTCACAAAAGTAATGAGGGCTGCAATAATGATAACCCAGATATAGATGTTAATCAACGTATGTAAAATGGTGGCAAAAGCTTCAATAAGTGTCGCTAAAACGATCATCTAACAATCTCCTTCAGGTAGTTTTTAATCAATGGATACAAAAGTGCCAGTTCAGGGCTATGGTCAGCCCCACTGAGCCAAAAGCGAAGTGGTTTGAGGAAAGAATCTTCTTTGAGTCCACTTGCTTCTAAAAGATACGCTTTAAAAGCATCGAATTCATCAAAATAGGGCGCTTTTTGAATAAGTTCTTGTAAAAGTTTACTCTCATTTTCAAACTCTGCGTAAAACTCTTTTTTTGCAAAAAGTGCATCTACTTTTTGTTTTATTTCATACGTGGTGCTTACCTCTTCTGTGTAGAGTTTGGCAAGTTTTCCGATGTTCTCACAGGCATACCCTATGCGTTTTGAAAGCTCCATGTCAGCAATGCGTTTGATGTGTTCACGGTTGATAAAACGTAGTTTATCGATGTCAAAATGAGCAGATGACTTGGAAATGGCTGTGATGTCAAACCACGAAATCGCTTCTTCAAGTGTGAAAATTTCGGCAGGTGAGTGGCTACTTAAAAGCACGAGATAATTTACAATCGCTTCAGGCATAAACCCTTGGTCTAAAAGCCATTTAACGTCGCTTTCATCCTTTGGAGTTTGAATGTCCGGGACATGTGTGTAGTGCATTTTTTGCTCATACCCTATCGATTTACGGATATGTTCTTCTTTAGGCGCATTGTGTTCTTGTTCAACTTCTCGAATGATTGTGGTAACGCCTTGAAGCATATCGTCGCAGGCACAGGCGAAAGTGTAGGTTGGGTATTTGTCGGTGCGCATAATGACAAAGCTATCACAGGTATGCTCAGATTTTTTCATACGAATAATAAAAGGTTTTGGGATGTTTAAAACTTCTTCCGAACTCAAATGCTCGCATGTACCATCACAAGCAGATGCCTCGTTTTCGTGGGGACAAAAACAGATAAAGGCTTTTTTCGTGTCCAAAAGCGTGGAGGCAAACTGGAGATGGTACTTGAAATTATTACTCTGATAGTAAAGCTGTGAATATGAAATGCCAAAGAGTTCCAACATCTCTAAAATCTCTTGGTCTTTTCCTTCGATATTACGCGCTCTATCGCCATCTTCAATGCGCACGATCATTTGTTCGCCCGCTTGTTTGGCACAGATATAATTAAACAAAGCAACTTGCAGGTTGCCTATATGCAGATCACCCGCAGGAGAGGGGGCAAATCTATACATGTTTCAACTTTTCGCTCACAAGCTCGTTGACCACGGTTGGATTAGCTTTGCCACCACTGTTTTTGAGTACTTGACCCACAAAGAAGCCAAACAGATTCGTATTGCCTGCTTTAAACTTCGCCACATTGTCGGGATTTTTGGCAATAACATCATCAATGATAGGCTTTAGTTTTTCAGGATCACTGATTTGTGTCAGCCCTTTTGCTTCAACGATTGCTTTTGGATTCTCTCCAGACGTGAGCATCTCCTCAAAGACTTGCTTTGCAATTTTATTGGAAATCGTTCCTTCATCTATCATTTTAACAAGTTCTGCGATCTCTTTGGCGCTAAAGTTTAACGCGCTCTCTTGCTTAAGCTCTCGTGCTACTTCATTGGCTACAAGGTTAGCGATGCTCACAGGACTATTAAAAATCGATAGGCTCTCTTCATAAAAACGAGAAAGTTGCTCGTCACGCGCTAAAATATTGGCGATTTCATTGTTAAGCCCAAGCACTTTTGTGTATCTGTCAAAGGATGCTTGCTCCACCTCATTCATAGGAGTCACTTCACCTTCTACCTGTACCTTTTGAACCACAGGTTTAGGTGCGGGTACTGCCCCTTCTGTTTTTTTCGACCAAGAGTCTTTAAGCCCTACGATTTTATTAAAGACAGGTTTTTCATCGGTGTAATCAATTGGATCCGCATAAAAATACCCTTGTCTCTCAAACTGGAATCTAACATCAGGTTTTTCGGTGATAACAGCGGGCTCAACAAACGCATTTTTGATTACATGTAAAGAGTCTGGGTTTAAATCTTCTAAGCCTTCAGGTGCTTCGACTGAGTATAATCTCTCATAAAGCCTGACTTCAACGGCTTTAGCGTGCTTCGCACTGACCCAATGGATAGCACTTTTAACCTTGATACCGCTTGTATCTGAGCCACTTTTAGACTCAGGGTGATATTCTGCTTTGATTTCGGTGATCGTGCCACTAGCATCTTTCACAATTTCTTTACATGTAATGATATACGCATGTTTTAATCTCACTGGTTGTTCAGGTGTGAGACGGAAGTAACCCTCAGGAGGATTTTCCATAAAGTCATCACGCTCAATGTAAATTTCACGAGAGAACGGAAGCTTGCGTGAGCCCTCTTTCGGCACATCGTGTGGGTAGTAGGAAGCATCAATTGCTTCTTCTCCCTCATAATTTTCAATGGTGATTTTAAGAGGATCAAGCACACACATCACACGAGGCACTTTTGTATTTAAATCATCTCTGATGCAAAATTCAAGCTGTGCAACATCGACCATGGAATTTGCTTTTGCGATGCCGATTTGGTCGCAAAAATTCAAAATAGATTCAGGTGTATAGCCTCTTCGTTTATAGCCTGCGATGGTAGGAAGGCGCGGGTCGTCCCAGCCATTGACATAATTACCATTGACGAGTTCCAACAGTTTTCGTTTGCTCATAACCGTATAGTTCATGCCAAGGCGTGCAAACTCATGTTGGTAGGGGCGAGGAGGTGTTAATTCTAGCGCATCCAGTACCCAGTCATAGATGTCACGGTTGTTTTCAAATTCGAGCGTACAGATAGAATGCGTAACGCCTTCGATGTAGTCCGATAAACAGTGCGCAAAGTCATACATCGGGTAGATACACCACTCATCCCCCGATCTGAAGTGATGGGCATGACGGATACGGTACAAAAGTGGGTCACGCATTTTCATATTGGCAGCGCTCATGTCGATTTTAGCTCGTAAAACATGTTCGCCATCTCGAAATTCACCGTTCTTCATGCGCTCTAAAAGGTCAAGATTCTCTTCAATGCTACGCTCTGCAAATTTACTACGTTTTCCTGCTTGCATAACGGTACCACGATATTCACGTATCTCTTCTTCATTCAGACTATCCACATAGGCTTTGCCCATTTGGATAAGTTTAACAGCATAATCGTAAATTTTTGGAAAATAATCGGAAGCAAAGTACACTTTATCAGCCCATTCAAATCCAAGCCACGTCACAGCATCTTTCAAAGCCTCAACATATTTCATGTCTTCAGTCGTTGGGTTGGTGTCGTCCATTCTTAGGTTACAATGCCCTTGATAATCACGTGCAATGCCAAAATTGATACAGATAGATTTAGCATGTCCAATGTGTGGAAAACCATTAGGCTCTGGAGGAAATCGGGTAATAACTTCTTTATACTTTCCAGATTTTAAATCCTCTTCAACAATTGTGCGTAAAAAATCTTTACTCTCACTCATTTATTAAAACCTTTTTTGATTGATAGCTCTTATATATCTGTATTTTATCATGCCCTACATTAATTAACACAAAAGTGTTAATAGATCACTTTTGTAAGGGCATAACTCGTGAGAGTAATTTGTGGAGAAAAGTAAGCATTGTGCCTGAATACTCAATTAAATCGATTTTACATGTAAAACATTGACAAAAATTAAACAAGAGGCTTGTGGTATTTGTTTATCAAACGAGCAATTTTTTATTATTAAATGTGTCAGAAGTATGCTAACCGCGGTATTAGTACCACGGCTAACAAAAACATTATCCTAATTTATTTGCGTCAATGACATTGTAATCAAGCCCTAATTTTTTAGCAGAAACACCTAGCGCTAAACCCACCAATTGTGAGAGGTGAAGGACGGGAACACGTGTTTTTGACTTTGTTGTATCTTGTGCATCATCTTGATAAATGTCCAGTTGCATTTGACACAGTGGACAAGGAGTTACCACACAGTCTGCTTGAGACTCAGCCGCACTGTTAACAATACTACTGGTCATTTTCATAACCGACTTTTCTGCTGGATAGACTGCATGGAAACCACAACAATCCAAACGTTTTGCAAAAGGCACAACCTCTGCACCCAAAGCTTTTACAACCGTTTCAAAACTGGTCGGATTGACAGAGCTTTCAAAACCTAGATCTTTTTCAGGTCTGACACTGTGGCAACCATAGAAAACAGCTACTTTAAGACCTGTTAGAGGTTTTTTCACTTTAGACTTAATAAGATCCGCATTTTGAGCAAGAACCCAAAGAAGGCTTGTGACTTCACTGGTTCCTTTATAGTTCATGTTGCCTTTTGCAAGAAACGTATTGATACGCTCTTTTTCGCCATGATCTAACTGTGCTTTTGCACGACGTAACATGAGCAAACAGGTGCTGCATGTTGTAAGTACTGGCAGTTTCATTTGTTCGGCAAGGGCGAGGTTACGAGCATTTGCAACCAAGGTTGCTACAGGATCAACATCTTGTGCTTGAGAAGCACCACAGCAACTCCATCCATTAATCTCTTTAAGTTTAATGCCTAGAATGGGAGCTATGGCTTCAAGAGACATTTTAGCTTCGATAGCGGCTTGCGTCAGCACGCAACCAGGGAAAAAAGCAAATTCATTTTGCATACGTTACTCCTTGTTTGCAGCTTTAGCTGCTTCAATCATTTTTACCAAGTCTTTATGACCTTCAATGGTGTGACCACCAAAAATCTCAAGTGGATTCATTTTGCCTGCACGCATTAAAGTAATCGCTGTACCCGCACGAAGCGCTGTACTGACACCCTCAGTTCTAAGAGCAAGACGGATTTCATTCAAGCGACCTGAATCTTCGACTAAATCTGTATAGAACGATTTAGCATGCGCTGGACCGACACCACTGTTCAAGCCTTTTTTCATAGCAAGAGCACGTAAGCCTGCAATGTCATCGGCTGAGCTAATATGTTTTGGACAGCGATTGCTACACTCATGACAGTGAACACAGTTCCATAGACCATTGAGTACTGCTGGTTTAACGTGAATCATTGGATCTTTACTACGAGAGTCATTTGCTACACGCCATGCTTGGGTATAAACAAACGGCTCCATGTAATCTGAGCGATCTGCGGAGAGTTTATTACACTCAGATGCACAGCAACCACAGAGAACACAATCCCATTGCTTTACAATACGATCGTACTCTTCTTGATTTTGAACACAACCCTCTTTTTCTGAGAATTTATCTTTTGCAACTAAACCTGGTTTGATTTTACGAAGATTTTCAATGGCTGGCTCCCAATCCACAGCAAGATCAGAAATAACCGTATAGTTTGCAAGTGGAGAGATACGGAAAGTATCGGCATCTTTATACGCCTCAAAAAGCTCTGTCATTTTGGTATCGCAACCAAGGTATGAGTGTCCATTCACACGAACACCACACGCACCACAAATCGCCATACGACAGGATGCTGTAAAGTTAAGTGTAATGTCTTGATGTTGTTTAATAAAAAGCAAAGTACCAAGCAAGGTCAACGCTTCTATATCCTTTTTCTCTACCGTATAGGTTTGCTGATAATTTTTTTTGCCATCAAAGCGATCAATGATAAATTTCATTAGTATTTCCTCTCTTCAATTTTAAACTGACCGACAACAACATCTTTCCAGTCTAAATGCATTTGACCTTTTTCATCCATTGTGACCATAGAGTGTTTTAAGAAGTTTGCATCATCACGTTTTAAGTAATCTTCACGGAAATGAGACCCTCGTGATTCCTTTCGAGCCGTAGCACCCATAAGTGCAGCGCGAGATGCAAGCAACAAGTTACCAAGTTCAACATACTCTGTATAAGCTGTGTTAAATACGGGGTTTGTATTGGGGATACGAATCGCGTCGTAACGTGCTTGGAATTCTGCGTGTTTGTCAGCGAGAGCGAGTAATTTAGACTCGGTTCTAAAGATACCCATGTTATACCAGTTAGCAGCACCAAGCTCTTCACGAAGGGCGTACATATCGTTCACGTTGCCTTTGCCAGAACCGGTTATCTCTTTGAAATGACTTGTCCATTTGAGTGTTAAATCATTAAGACGTTTACCCGCACCAAAACCTGCTTTAGCTGCGTATTCAGCAGCATTAATACCCGCAATTTTGCCTGTAACGGTTGCATCACACAATGAGTTACCACCAAGGCGATTTGCACCGTGGATAGAGACACATGCTGCCTCACCCGCTGCAAAAAGACCAGGAGCAGGAGTTGCCATAGTGTCTAAGCTTGTCACATGGATACCACCCATTGAGTAGTGTGCTGTTGGGCGAATCGCGATTGGTTTTTCAACCAAATCCATGTTCTCAAACAACATACCAATATGACGGATTTGTGGCAAGTTTTTCATGATTTTTTCTTTGCCTAAATGCGTTACATCCAGTAAAACATAGGCTTCCATATCGTGACCATAACCACGACCTTCACGAATCTCTGTCTCAATCGAACGTGCGACAATATCACGCGGTGCTAGTTCCATTTTATTGGGTACGTAGCGTTTCATAAAACGCTCCCCTAAGTTGTTGAGCAAGATGCCACCTTCACCACGTGCTGCTTCAGTGATGAGCGTACCACCATGGCAAACGCCCGTTGGGTGGAACTGAAGCATCTCTGGGTCTTTGAAGATTAAGCCTGCACGAAGGGCTGCCGCGGCACCATCACCTGTTGCGATGTATGGAGTTGAGGTACGATTCCAAAAAACTCGAGTGTAACCTCCCGTTGCTAAAACGACGGATTTCGCACGAACAGGAGCGATGTCTCCGGTACGAATGTTACGTAACACAACACCCTCACAATGACCGTTTTCAATGCTAAGATCAAGCATATGATGATCCATCAAAAACTTGACACCGTTTTTAAGCGCATCATCCAAACAGGTATGCGTTAAAATGTGACCTGTTTTATCTTCTGCAAAATTACAGCGAATTTTACTAGCGCCACCTGCGTAACGTTTATCAACATTACCTTTGCTATCGCGTGAAAACGGCATACCAATGTAATCAAGCTCATGAATAGCCGCACCTGCGTAAGTTGCAAACTTCATTGCGGTATCTTGATCGACTAAGAAGTCACCACCTTTAACAGTATCTTTAGCGTGAAGCTCAAAGGAGTCTCCTTCACTAAAATCAATAACACCATTAATGCCACCCTCTGCCATGGTTGTAGCACTTCTGGTTGGCATCACTTTGCTCACCACAACTACGCTTAGATTTGGGTTCTTTTTACGTGCGGCAACAGCAGCTCTAAGACCTGCAGCACCTGAACCAATAATTAATACATCACAGGTTGGCATACCTGATGAATTAGGCGTAGAGGTTGAAGATGCAGCAAATGCTTTTTCTACCCCTGTGGTACTCACTGCCAACGCACCCATGGTAATACAGGCTGACTGCAGAAACTCTCTTCTGGTAAACTGTTCACTCATAAGATTTCCTTGTAAATGATTTTATAAATTTAAAATTATATTTTCTAAATACATTTTAAATTTAATGACAGCAAAATATTAATACACTTTTATTCATAAGTCAAAGACTGTTTTATATATGTTCTCATAGGTGTTTTCCTATGGGATAAAGTTCTATAAAATATCGTATTTAAGGGGTTTATAATGAGTTTAAAGCAAATAGAGTGTGTTGTAATGGTTGCAAAATTAAAAAGCTTTACAAAGGCGGCTCAAAAGCTCAAAATTGCCCAGCCATCTTTAAGCCAGAGTATTAATATCTTAGAAAAGCAAATTGGTGTACCACTTTTTGATCGAAGTACAACGCCTATTAGTCTGACCCATGCGGGAGAGATATATCTCTCGAAAGCACATACGATTATAGAACTTTACAATGATCTAAATGTGCAAATGCGCGATGTGACAGGCTTTGAAAATGGGAAGTTAAGGCTAGGGATCACGCAAACGGGTTACCATTTTATTCACGACGCGTTATCGATATTTTATAAAAAATTCCCCAATACAGATTTGAAAATTACGCAAGTATTTTCGACGCTGAATTTAAAAAAGATGCTTCTTGATGGAGATATTGATATCGGAACACTGATTTTACCCCTTCATACGGATGAATTAAGCTATAAAGTTATTAAAGAAGATCAAGCGTGTCTGGCTTTACCGATAACTCATCCTCTTGCTCAAAAAGCAAAGAAAAAAACGAAAGGGTATCCTTTTATTGCATTAAATGAACTCAAAAATGAAAAATTTATCCTACCTAAAGATAGCCAGCGTAGCCGTGCAATTTACGATGCTATTTTTAAAAAAGCGGGCTTTGAACCCAAAGTTTTTTGTGAGACAGAGACCTTTGATATAGCCAATTCTATCGTTGCATCAGGCATTGGTGCTTGTTTTACCTTGCCTCAATTTATCAAAGAAGATAAAGAAGATAAACTCATGCTTTTTAGCATCGATGAACCACTGCTTAATCGTACCGTTGTTTTAGCGTATCGAAAAGACAAACGTTTATCAAAAATTGCGCATGAATTTTTAGCGATAGCAAAAAGCCTATAGAACGGGGAAATTTAGCTTCATAAAGCCATTTGTAAACTCATAAAATAAAGATATTTTAGGATTTCAAGAAAGTTCTAATCATGCTTAAGTTAAGATAATTTATTTTTATTCTCAATAGGGGTTTGTTATGGAAGCGCGTATTCGCAGTATCTCAATATTTTCACATTTAAACGATGAGCAACTTGAAAAACTCAAAAAAATTTCTGTCATTAAAAAGTATAAAGCCAAAGAGATTCTTTTTTATGAAGGCGATGCACCTACGTATCTTTATGTATTGCTTCAAGGAACGCTCAGAGTTTACAAAACCAACCACAAAGGACAACAGATCTTTTTGCACCAATTTTATCCGGGTGGATTGGTGGCAGAACTGGCCAATTTTGAGAACATTCCTTATCCTGCGACGGCTGAGTTTATGAGTGACAGTGAAGTGTTACGCATCGACTACAAGGCGTTAGAGCATGATTTTTTCAAGAACCCTGATATCTCTTTTGAAATTATCAAATCCCTCATTGCCAAACATAAAATTCTCATTGATGTCATTCAAAAAGAGGTTATTTTAACGGCTGATGCGAAAGTAGCGAAGTTTATCTTGGAAAATGGAGAACTCTTTAAAACACTTAAAAATACCCAAGTAGCTTCTATTCTCAACCTTACGCCTGAAACACTTTCGAGAACACTCTCAAAATTTAAGTCTTCCAACATGATTGAATTGGATGAAAAACACCATATACAAGTCATAAATCGTCAAAAATTAGAAGAGGTACTATAACTTTTTTGCATACATACCTTGACATAGGTCAAGGTTTTTTATCACCTTTCTTTATACAATACCCTAAAGCTTTCAATAGATTATTTTATTAAAGATAAATTAATAAAAATAGGAGGTTGTGAGTCTTGGTTCTAGGTTGGCGTTGTTTCTTTACATGTAAAGAAACACAGAACATTAGATCTCTTATGCGAAGTTGTTTTCGTGAGATGTCTATGAAGGAGGAAATGTGAAAAATAGTAATTTCCTAAAGTACGCAGCACTCTTGGTTTTTGTGATTGCTATAGGCTTTTTTGCCTATATGGTTCACGCATCCAAAGCGCTATCGTATCTCTCCAGCGATCCAAAAGCCTGTATCAACTGTCACGTCATGAATACGCAATATGCGACATGGCAACACAGTTCACATGCTGAACGGGCCGGCTGTATCGATTGTCACTTACCACGTGATAATATGGTTAATAAGTACATTGCAAAAGCACGGGATGGTTACAACCATAGTGTTGCTTTTACATTTAATACGTACAAAAATGCCATCAAGATCAGCGACGATGGAGCGAAAAGAGTACAGGAGAATTGTATTTCGTGTCATGCGAGTTTAACCTCTCAAATGACAATAAATAGTGACAATGACCACAAATATGATGATCCAAGCGTTGCTACGGGCAGACGTTGTTGGGAGTGTCATAAAGGTGTACCACACGGTAAAGTCAGAGGTCTTGCAACGACACCTAATAACTTAGGTGTTAAAGAAGTTAAGTAAAAGGAGAAATGATGATGAAATTCAAATTGTTACTTGTTGGCTCACTTGTCGCTATCGGAGCAATGGCATTATTGGCTGGCAATATAACCGAAAGAGAGAAACAAAGAGTCGAACTTGCTAAAGCACCAAGTGAAGCAGGAATCGAAGGTAAAGCAAAAAGTGAAGAGTGGGCAAAATACTACCCAAGACAGTTTGATTCTTGGAAAAAAACCAAAGAGAGCGACAATCTTGATGATATGCTCGCTAAAAAACCTTACCTTGCTGTTGCATGGGCAGGTTATCCATTCTCTAAAGACTATAATGCACCACGTGGTCACTACTATGCGGTACAAGATAACATCAATTCACTCAGAACTGGCGCTCCAACAGACGCTAAAACAGGTCCTCTTCCAACGGCATGTTGGACGTGTAAATCTCCAGATGTTCCTCGTTTGATCGAAGAAGATGGTGAATTAGAGTATTACACAGGCAAATGGGCAAAATACGGCGCGCAAGTCGTTAACTCAGTCGGTTGTGCAACATGTCATGATGACAAAACAGCACAGTTGAGTGTACGTGTTCCACATTTAAATCGTGGTCTTGCAGCTGCAGGTCTTAAAAGCTTTGAAGAGTCTACTCATCAAGAGAAACGTTCACTTGTTTGTGCACAATGTCACGTAGAGTACTACTTCCAAAAAACAGAGTGGAAAGATGCTAAAGGTGATGCTAAAACAGCTATGGTCGTTACACTTCCATACAAAAATGGTCTCACTGTTGAAGGCATGGAAAAATATTATGATGATATTAACTTCTCTGACTGGACAAACAGTATTTCTAAAACACCGATGATCAAAGCACAACACCCTGATTGGGAGCTTTGGAGAACAGGTATTCATGGACAAAAAGGCGTTTCATGTGCTGATTGTCACATGCCTTATACTCAAGAAGGCGCTGTTAAGTACTCAGATCACCAAGTTCAAAGTCCTCTTAAAACTATGGATAAAAGTTGTATGAACTGCCATAGAGAGAGTGAAGAGAAACTTAAAGGCATCGTACATCAAAAAATGGAGCGTAAAGACTTCTTGATGGACATCGCGTTTGATAACATTGGTAAAGCACACATCGAGACTGGCCGTGCGATCGAAGCGGGTGCTAGTGATGCTGAACTTAAAGAGATCAGAACACTCATTCGTCATGCTCAATGGAGAGGCGATATGGCTATTGCAGGTCATGGTGCATTCTTCCACGCTCCTGAAGAGGTCTTAAGACTTTTAGGTTCAGCGAATGACCAAGCACAACAAGCACGTATTAAACTTGTTAGTATTCTTGCAAAACATGGTGTTATGGACTACGTAGCTCCTGAGTTTGACACTAAAGACAAAGCGCAAAAAATTGCAAAAGTCGATATGCCAGCTTTAATTGCTGAGAAGTTGAAATTTAAAGAGACTTTAGAGAAAGAGTGGAAAAAAGAGGCAGCTGCTAAAGGCAGACTTGCTCCAAATTCTGTCGCTCTTGATCCAGCAGTGGACAGCAAATCTTCTTACTTCGATAAAAATAAAAAGTAAGGTTTTAAAACAGGAGGGAGGTCGATCTCTCTCCTGCCTTATGATATACTAAAACTTCCAAAGGCACTTTTAGTGTGTCACATTATCTTCAAGGACAAACGTGTTGCTCAAAGTTTTTGGCTCCTACAAGACAACGCTTACGATTCTTTTCATTTTAGCTGTAGGTGCCGCAGTAGCAACATTTGTCGAAAATGACTTTGGCACAGCGGTAGCGCGCCATTATGTTTATAACGCCATTTGGTACGAAATGCTTTTAAGCCTTGGCGCGCTTAATCTAGCACTTGTGCTCTACCACTCTAAAATGATTTTACATGTAAGCAAATTTACCTTTCATGCCGCGTTTATTCTCATCCTCATAGGATCTGGATTGACACGTTACTTTGGCGTGGATGGCGTCATGAAAATACGTGAAGGTGCCAGCTCAAATGTCATTTTCAGCAGCGAAAAAAACACCGAAATAACCCTTCCTTTTGCTTTACATTTAAATGATTTTGAACTAGAGCGCTACTACGGCAGTCGCGCACCATCAGCCTATAATAGCGATGTTCAAATCATTGATGGCAACATAACTCAAGATGCACACATTTACATGAACCACACGCTCACGTACAAAGGGTACAAATTTTTCCAAACTTTTTACGATCCCGATGAAAAAGGAACGATTCTCTCCGTCACCAAAGACCCTGGTGTTGAAGTGACCTATATGGGCTATGCGTTGCTTTTTTTAGGACTTCTGTTAAATCTATTTGATCCAAAATCGCGTTTTCGAAAACTCATTGCTGAGGTAAAAAGCAGTTCATTGATCGTGCTGTTTTTACTTTTTTGTCAAGCTCCTCTTTTCTCTCAGAGTGAGTATGTTCAAAACTACTTGGATGAACACCAAAGTAAGAGCCAAGCGGTCAGCGACGCGTTTGAAAAACTTGTCGTGCAGTCACGCATGGGACGCATGAAACCTTTTGATACGTTAAGCCAAGAGGTGCTTTATAAACTCAGCGGTAAAAATAGCCTGTACGGTATGGATGCGATGCAAGTAGCCCTTGGCATGCTCTCTCATCCAAGTGTGTGGAAAAACCTGCCGATGATTCAGACTAAAACACCCAAACTTAGGGAGTTTATAGGTATTTCCAAAGATCAGAAGTTGGCAACATTTGAAGATTTTTTTGATGGACATCGCTATAAGTTAGATGCTGAACTTCAAAAAGCATTGGCAATGAAGCCAAGCCAGCGAGGTACCTTTGAAAACGATCTTATCAAAGTTGATGAGCGCCTCAGTATCGCGTTTATGCTCTACCAAGGCGTACTCTTTAAAATCTTCCCACTGCCCAATGACGCCAACCATACATGGTTAGCCTTCGAGCAGATGTTTGCACAGCTTCAAGGCGAAGAAGCGGAAAAACTGCAAGAGAGTTCCACCGCGTTTGTAGGAGCACTTTTTGAGCGAAATTATGAGAAAGCGCTTTTACATGTAAAGACATTTTCGGAGTTTCAAAATAAATATGGCGCGGAGATTATGCCCTCAACGACGCATATTAACGTTGAGATACTTTTCAATAAACTGATGATTTTTGAACGTTTAACCTTAGTGTATGTGCTTTTGGGTTTGATTCTTTTAGCGGTTGCTTTTGGACGCGTTTTTGCGCCTCAAACGGTTACATGTAAACTCACTCGCCCGCTATTTTTCATCGTGGCGTTGCTGTTTGTGCTGCACTCGTGTGGATTGGCATTGAGATGGTATGTGAGCGGTCACGCACCGTTCAGTGATACGTATGAGTCCATCGTGTACATTGCGTGGTCGTGTTTGCTGTTTTGCATGCTCTTTTTGCGCCGTTCGTTGTTTGCACTTTCAGGCTCTGTGATGATGGCGGGCATCTTTATGTTTGTCGCACACCTCGGGCACATCGACCCTGAGATCACCAACCTTGTACCTGTTTTAAAATCATTTTGGCTTTCGGTGCATGTCTCCATCATCACGGCAAGTTATGGCTTTTTAGCGCTTGGTTGTGCGCTGGGATTTTTCACGTTGATACTCTTTACATGTAAACGTTCCACCCAAACCATTGCAAGCATTAAACACCTGAGTGCGATCAATGAAATCACCCTTATTTTAGGGCTGAGTCTTTTGGTTATCGGTAACTTTTTAGGCGGTGTTTGGGCAAATGAATCGTGGGGGCGTTACTGGGGATGGGACCCTAAAGAGACGTGGGCGTATATCTCTATTTTGCTCTATACGATCATTTTACATGTAAGACTTGTGCGACAGCTTTATTCGCACTATCTGTTTGCAGTGCTCTCGCTTTTGGGCTTTGCATCCATACTGATGACCTACTTTGGCGTCAACTTTTATCTTGCAGGCATGCACTCCTACGCTACAGGTGATCCTGTTCCGATTCCTACATGGGTTTATGTTTGTACTTTTGTGGTAGCATTATTAATTATAACTTCGTCTAAAAACAGACAATTAAAGGAAGAAAATGAATAAAATGAAATTATTGGCACTCTCGTTAGCGCTTATCGGCAACCTTCATGCGGGGGATGTTTTTGAGGGGACTGTTGTTGACATCCTCGAAGGTGGTGGCTATACGTATATGCAGATTGACGATACGAAGAAAAAATACTGGGTTGCTGTTGAAGGAACGAAGGTTGAAAAAGGAACAGAGGTTCGTTTTACCGAGGAGCTAAAAGCTAAAAATTTTGAGAGCAAGACATTGAATCGCAAATTTGATGAGATTGTGTTTGCTTCTAACCTTCAGTATCGAACACAAGTACCTGAAAAAGGCAATTTAGCACTCATGAGCGAGCAGGTTAAAGAGTCTCCGTATAAACAAAAAGATACCATGAGTGTTAAAGAGGCGTGGGAAAAACGTGCCAGTTTGAAAGATAAAACAATTGCCATTCGTGGTAAAGTTGTGAAAGCATCACCGAATATTATTGGACGTAACTGGATTCATATTCAAGATGGTACGGGTGAGGGAAGCGAAGTAGGGCGTGTGGTTTTTACGTCTTCTGAATTGCCAAAAGTGGGTGATATTGTAACCGCTTCCGGTGTGGTTCGTGTTGACAAAGATTTTGGTTCGGGCTACTCTTATAAAATCATTGTTGAAAACGCTACGTTTGTTCAATAAATCATAAAGAGGTTTAATGTTAGGCGATCCTTTGGCGCTCATTACTTCATTGCCATTGTTCGATTCTCTACAAAGTGACGATATCCAAAAAATCGCCTCATTTTGCAGTGTACGTCACCATAAAGCAGGTGACGTGCTCTTTTATGAAAAAGACACCAAAGATTCGATTTATTATATCATCAAAGGCTCGGTCAAGTTTTATAAGGTTGACCGCTTTGACAATGAAATCTTCCTCTATAAGCTCTATTCAAACTCTCTTATTTTCAATGTCTCCAAGTTAATAGATAGCTTTTTCATCAGCTGTTACGCCAATGCGGAGTTTTTGGAAGACAGTACGGTGCTTTGCATCCAAAGTGAACCATTTCGAGAGATGATTTATACCAACCACCGCTTGATGACCAAGATTTTGGAAGAGTCGTTTAAGATGATTCAACAGATGCAGTGTATCATTAGTCGTGATGTCGTGTTTGATGGAACAGCAAAAGTCGCTCATATGCTGGTCAATGAGCTTGAGACGTTTAATAAACTCAAAAAACATGAAATTGCCTATATGCTCCACATTCAACCCGAGACACTTTCACGTATTTTAAATAAACTCACCCGTAATGGAACCATTGAGATCGAAAAAAACAGCGTTGTGATCTTGAATATTCAAGAGCTCAAAGATATTTATGAGTAAAAAATGATACTTTTTAGGACATTGTAAAATGAAGCCAACCGCAATTAGTGCAAAGATGCGCCTCGCTGGGGGATTGTTGTCGTTTGTAATTATTTTCATCATTTCATTAACCGTGATGATGAATCAGATGAGTAAAAAAGACTCCTATATCATCAATATTGCAGGCAAACAACGCATGCTCTCCCAAAAGATCAGTAAAGAGACCTTTTTCATCGTGCATCGGCACACCAATGACTTTCGTGAGTTAAACACCGCGGTAAATCTGTTTGAAAATAGCCTGAAAGATCTTTTATACGGCAATGACAGCAAAGGAATTTACGCGCCTCAAAATGAGCGTATCCAAGCTAAACTAGGAGAAGTCATGGCGCTATGGCTTCCTTTTCGTGTCGAGGTTGAGGCATTGAAAAAAGGCATTGAAGAGGTGCGCCCCGATATGGAAGTGCTCACTCCTCGCATCGAAAAACTCCTTGTGCTCTCAGACTCTGTGGTGCAACGTATGGTGCGTGCAAATCTGAGTAATGTTCACATTGACCTCTCAGGTCGCCAACGTATGCTCTCACAACGTATGGGGCTTTATGTCAACCGCTATTTACGCAGTGCCAACGCACAAGATTTGCTTGTTTATGCCGATGCCAAAGCGCTTTACAATAAAACAATTAAGAGCTTTTTAGATGACCCTGCGGTGAAAAATGCTCCCGAAGTCTATGCCATCGTTAAAGAAAACAATGCGTACTGGGAAGAGTACATGCTCTACTTAGACCATGTCATTGCAGTGGAGAGTGAGATCAACAAGCACTTGGCCTTTGTGTATGAAAAAAATGTGCAATTGCTCAACGCGATGGATGAAGCAGTGTGGCTCTATACCGACCACAGCGAAGCGAAAAACGATATGTTTCTCAAATTTCAGTACATTGCACTGATTATTGGGCTTATCATCATCGTTTATGCGTTTGTGATGACCAAAGAGATCATCGAGCATTTAGAAGGGTTTGTGCAAAAAGCCAAAGAGCTAGCACATGGCGATATAAGTAGCTTCTCTGGGCAAAATGTAACGCTCTCCTCCAACAGTGAAGATGAGCTGAAAGAAGCTTCAACGCACATCTCACTCTTTGTACAAAAGGTAAATCTTGCGATGAAAGACTCTGAAGATGCCCTCAAAAAAGCGGAAAATGCCGTTTCTCAACTGCAACAGCTAGCACTTGAAGTCGAAGACGTCATCGAAGATATGGGCATTGATGAGAATGAGAAGAAGACATTTGATAAAAATGTGAACGCGACAGAGGACATTGCCATTCAATCGGCTGAAAATCTCATCCATGTTAACCGCATGTTACAAAAGCTGAAAAAAAGCCTTAATGCCATGGTCGAGAGTAGCCTGCAAATGGACGAGAAAAAAGAGGGGTAAGATTTACCTTACCCATTTCATGGTTGTGTCAATATGTGAAGTGATGTTCTGTGCTTCCATGGGTTTTGCAAAGTAGTATCCTTGCACTTCATCGCAACCATAGTGATACATAATATCTAAAACCTCTTGATCTTCAACTCCCTCTGCAATCGTTTTGAGATTGAGACTTTTTGCCATCTGAATAATGGTTTTTACAATAACAGCATCTTCTTGATCTTGAAGAAGATTTTGAATGAATGATCGATCTATTTTCAGTTTATCGACTTTAAAACGTTTGAGGTACGTTAAGCTTGAATACCCTGTCCCAAAATCATCAATAGAGAGCATAACACCAACTTCTTTTAAGTTTTGAATCATCTTAAGTGTTTCGTGTGTGTTGTGAATGAAGATAGATTCGGTGAGTTCAAGTTCTAAGAAGTTTGGATCTAGCCCTGAGAGATCAAGAGCTTTTTTGACAACAGCCTCAAGATTTCCACGTTTAAACTGAATGGCTGAAATATTGACTGCAACATGAATATAAAGTTGTTTTTGATGCCAAAAGGCGGCTTGTTTACACGCTTCTATCAACACCCATTCTCCTATCTCTACGATCAATCCACTGGACTCTGCAAGCGGAATAAACGTAAGAGGAGAGATGAGACCACGTTCTGGATGAATCCAGCGAATGAGTGCTTCAACACCTGTGATATGATGATTATTCAGATCAATTTTGGGTTGATAGTGCAGTATGAGTTCACTATTTTTAATGGCGACTCTTAAATCATTTTGTAATTTTAACTGCTCTACCATCGCAGAACTTATGTGAGAAGAGTGAAACGCATAGATATTGCGACCTTGTGCCTTTGCTTGATACATTGCAATGTCAGCTCTTTGATAAAGTTTGTTAAAGGTTATCCCATCATCAGGGTAGAGAGAAACGCCAATGGAAACAGAAGTAAAAAGTGTATGGTTTCCAAGTCTGAAAGGATCTTCGAGCATTTTAAAAATTTTATCTATTGTGATGAGAACATCATGAGAGTGATGAATATGTGAGAGAATAATTAAAAACTCATCACCACCTTGTCTACTCAATGTGTCGGTTTCGCGGATACATGACCCTAATCGTGATGTGATAAGTTTGAGTATAGTATCGCCTGCAAGATGCCCAAGTGAGTCATTAATATCTTTAAATTTATCAAGATCAATAAATAAAAAAGCAACCTTACTGTCATTTCGTTTGGCATAAGCGATGGCTTGTTCAGCTCGGTCTTTGGCAAGTGCGCGATTTGGAAGATTGGTTAGCGTGTCATGTTGCGCCATAAAAGCCATTTGTCTCTCAGCATGCTTACGTTCTGTTATATCACGTGCTGTTCCAATCGTTCCAATGATTTTTCCATGACTATCTCTGAAAGGATTTTTAATGCTCTCAATCCATATCTCATGGTCTGGGTTGGGTGAAATCATCTCTTCAACTTTGACGGTGATTTTTTCTTTCATAACCTGCAAATCAACATCAATATGTGCCTTGGATGTTTTTTCATCGAAAAAATCAGAATCATGTTTACCGATCATCTCTTGAGCACTTACACCAAATCGATTAGCAAGTACTTGATTGACGATGATGTATTTTCCCTCTTTATCTTTGATCCATGCCATTTCGGTAATATTGTTAATAAATTGTTCAAACTGAGAGAGTGTGGCATTAAGGTGCATTTCTAATTTTTTGCGTTTGGTGATATGCCTTCCAACGGCTAAAACACTTATCAGCTCTTCATGGTCATCAAATTCTGGGATAAGGCGTACCTCTGCCCAAAGATGCTCACCTGATGATAGTGTTGAAACTTCCAACATCGATTCTTGTTTAGTGTGAATGACCTCTTGCAGTTTTAACTCAAATTCTTTGTAATTTAACAGTAATTTAGACTCTTTGGGTGTTTTTCCCAGTAGCTTGGCAGCAGAACGGTTAAACGCTTTAATAGTCATTGCATTGACATAAATTTTACGACATAAGGTATCGTAACGGATAATGGCATCGGGAGAGTTTTCAGCAAGGGCACGAAACATATTTTCGCGAGAAAGAAGCTCTTTTTGAAGGTTTTTGTATGCCGAAATATCTCGACCAATGGCCAATACGCTCTTGACAGTTTGGTCGTGCGAAAATTCTGGTACATGTAGATGTTGAAAGTAATGGTAACTTCCATCTGTATTTTCAAATGTAACTTCTACGGTATCAACTTTACCTGTCGTGATGACATGTTGAATGCTTTTCATAACATTTAAACGATCATTAGGAATTGCGGCGTGTAAAGATTCGGTAGGTGTTTTACCAAGGAGGTCAGATGCTGATAGCCCACACAGTTTTTCTACCGCATGATTGACATAGATGTGACGGCAGTCACGATCGTAACGGTAAATTGGATCATGTATGTTTTCAGCAAGTGAGCGGATTTCACACTTTCTTTGACAGGTATTTGTGTTATTCGTGTAGGAGTGACTCATCTAGCAACCTTTTTTGCACACATAGCATCACTACAGTGGCTTTTGACAATTTTTAAGACTACATTTTTTTCAATGGCATTCGTAAAGATAGTGCTGAATCTATTCATACGTTAGGTAGCCCCTTTTTCTTTTGTGATATTTTTCACCAGTGATATTCCAAAGTTTGTCTCATTAAATTTAAAGTAAGTGGCAGTCACATGAACATCCAGTATAGATCCATCTTTTCTTTGGTGTTTCGTTTCAAATGTTAAGGTTCTGCTTATATCTTGCTCTTTTGCTATGGTATCTATTTGTTCACTTCCTAAGAGCATATCGATGTCATGAATTTTCATACCAACGAGTTCTTTTGGTTCAAAGCCCAACATACGTGATGCCGTATCATTTGCATAGACTATAGCGCTATTCGATGAGATGATGTAAATTGCATTATCAGCTTCATTGATAGCAGCTTCGAGGAGTTTGAGTTGTTCTTCTGTCATTTTTCGATCGGTTATATCGCGTGAGAGTACTAAGAAAGTATCGTTCAATGCTTTCTTGGAGACTGAAAATTCAAACCATCTTTTTCCTTCTAAGAGATCAACACCAATAATATGTCCAAAAGAAAAGCCTTGTTGCGATGCTTCAGAAAGTGCTTGTATGGTTGTGGTTGCCGCTTCAAAAGAGAGAACATCGTGTACATTGTGGGTTAAAAGGATTTTTTTATGAGCTGAAAGTAAGTGTTCATTTTGTGCCCAGACATTGAGATAATTCCCCTTCCTATCAATTTCAAAGAGCAAATCAGGAATTGCATTGATAATACCCTCGTTAAATTCTAATGCACTTTGAAGCTGAGATGTTCTTTCTCTCACTTTCTTTTCCAATGTAATATTAAGTTCTTTGATAGTATCTTCTGCCTCTTTTCGTTTGCTAATATCACGAATAGTTCCAACTAAATATTTCCCTTTACCATTCACTTCGAACATAGATTTGACCGTTTGAATGTAATAAGTATTACCGTTGCTTGTGGTAAAAAATTCTTCATTTACATTAACTTCATGGGTCTCAAATACAATCTCATCTTTTGCCCAGAAAATATCGGCTTCTTCTTTTGGAAAAAAATCATAATCGGATTTGCCAAGGAGCTCATTTCGTGGTATACCTACAAGTTGGTAGAAAGCTTCATTGAGAAGTACCCAGGTGTGTTGTCTATCTTTAACAAAAACAGGGTCTGGAATAGAATCAATAAGATGATTGAGAAAATAGTACGAATCAGCAAGTTCTTGTTCCATCTGTTTACGTTCTGTAATGTCTCTTCCAATGCCAAGTATGCCTATTAAAGTTTGATCGTTATAGACAGGAACTTTCCTTGTTTCTAAAAATGCGTATTGTCCATTATTTTGAAACACTTCTTCTTCGTTGATACAAATTGTACTCGCAGCCATTGCTTCAGCATCTTTTTGACGGAAATAATCACTTTGTTCTTTGGTGACAAAATCGTAATCTGTTTTGCCGATGATTTCATCTTTATATGTTCCTAAAAATTTTTCGTAAGCTGGATTGCACATCAAATAGATACCGTTTTTATCTTTGAGCCATATCTTATCGGGGATTGTAGAGATAATCGCTAAAAGGTTTGCTTGGTTTTCTTTTAATTGCTCTTCAATTCTTTTACGCTCTGTAATGTCATGAACATAGCCGTACCACGTAATATCTCCGTTGGCACTTCGCTCTGGTTTGGTGTTGCTTTCCATCCAACGCTCACCCTTGTGTGGATGGATGATTCGGTACTCCTCATGCCACACTGACATCTCTTCTGCTGATTTGAGAATGGATTCATGAATGTGTTGTGCACCATCGGGGTGCGTAAGTGCAAGAAGAGACGCCGCATCTTTTTTCATATCTTCTGG
This sequence comes from Sulfurospirillum arsenophilum NBRC 109478, assembly GCF_000813345.1. NCBI lineage: Bacteria > Pseudomonadati > Campylobacterota > Epsilonproteobacteria > Campylobacterales > Sulfurospirillaceae > Sulfurospirillum > Sulfurospirillum arsenophilum. The sequence continues at coordinate 787,059 of NZ_BBQF01000001.1, forward strand.
GTGTAATCCAAAAAGATCAACAATATTGGGTGAAACGTAGGGCATATACATAGAGCCGTCGGTGCGTAAGCAAAAGCTTCCCATCATACCAGGAGAAGAGTCTGCTAATAAGCGAAGTTCTTGCTCTTTTTGTGCCAAAGCTTCATATGCATGGATCTGTTTTGTAATATCTTCGATAAGTGTTAAGAAGTAACTCGCCCTTCCATCGGTGTCTCTTATACACGTTGTTGAAAGATTGCTATAAAGAAGGCTACCATCTTTGCGAATAAACCGCTTTTGGATTGTAAATCCTTCAATTTCTCCTCTCAGAACGCGTTCAAATTGTGTAACATCAGGTTTTAAGTCTTCAGGATAGGTAATCTCTGACCATGTTTTGTGGGTCAATTCTTCTTGGGTGTACCCAAACATGGTACACAATTTATCGTTGACTTTGAGCCAATTTTTTTCAGGAGAAGAGATCGCCATACCTATCAGCTGTTTTTCAAAAAAGAGGTGCATACGTGCATCTTCTTTTTTCTCTTCAAGCAGTATGCGCTCTGTGATATCACGTGCGATAGCGAGGCTATATTCTGCACCATTGTACTCGAAGTAGTTGGAGCTTACTTCTATCGCAAAGAGCGTGCCATCTTTTCGTCGGTGTTGCGATACTCCTAATGTTGTCCCCATCTTTTTGATGTCTCTCCAGTGTGATTTCCACCACTCCATAGGACAGTTTGGATCTATATCAACAACTCCCATTGTGGAGAGTTCTTCTTTTGAGTAACCCAGTGCTTGACACGCTCCTTCATTAACATAATGAAACAACGAATGTTCATCAATCAAATAGACCGCTTCGTTAATTTTATTGAGTGCGAATTCTTTAAGCAGTAAGTCTTTTTCTGTCGCTTTACGTTCGGTAATATCTCGTATGTTGGCGATATAATAGAGTATTGCGCCCTCGTCATTTTTAATGACGGTCAAATCAATACTAACGGGGAATTGCGTTCCATCTTTTTTTCGATGAATTGCTTCAAATGATACAAAGCCTTTTTTAAAGGCTTCTTTTTGATTTTGTTCTAACAAATCAAGATTTGAGGAGGCAAACAGATCGGGTACACTCAGTGATTTTATCTCTTTTTCTGTGTATTGGTACATTGTTTTAAAAGCAGGATTGACCATTTCAAAAGTAATACTGATTCCACTGTGGAGTGAGACTGCCCAGTGTGTTTGCGAAAAAATATTTTCCCATTGTTTAAGGGTTTTTTCTATTGCATTTTTTATGCTGAGTTCTCTCTCTAATCGTGTTATTCTTTGCAGTGTGGGCTCTGAGATGACATCTATGGTGTCAAGATTTTCTGAAACTTCGCTATCTCCAAGTGGTAAAGAGAGTGTAAATATGGCACCAGTATCACTGTTTTTGACGTTTAAAATACCTCCAAGTTTTTTTTCAATAATGGTTTTAGTGATAAAAAGTCCTATGCCAATACCTTCTTCTTTGGAACTGATGCAAGGCTCAAATATTTTTTCCATGGGTTCTTCAAATATGCCACCCGCATTATCTTTTACTTCTATAATGTTGGCATTATTGGTCTGGTAGGTGTGTATAGATATGGTAGGATTTACGATATTTCTTGCCACAAAAACGTCTTTTGCGTTTATAATAATATTGAGAAGCGCATGGGCAAATTCGTTTTTATTACCCATGATGACCATAGCATCTTGTTTTTCAAATACTAGCTCAATATGATCTGTATCCATGGAGTATTTGATAATTTTTTTGATATTTTCTATCTCTTCAACAATGTTAAACTCTTCTTTTTTATCTGTTTTATATTGAAAAAAACGGTAAAAAGTATCGATTGTACGAGAGAGATGATTGATGATTCCATGGCTGAGTTCTATTGCATTGAGTAGCTTTTCGTTGCTGACACTGCCTTGGAAAACAAGAGTGCTCTTAAGATTGGATTGGATTGCGCCTATTGATCCTAAAGGCTCTTTCCACTGGTGGGCGATGTTGCGGATGAGTTCACCCACAGAGGTGTAACGGGATTGTAAGAAGAGTATTTTATTTTGTGTCTGAAGTTGCGTTAAAGCTTTCGTGTGCTCGAGTGATAAATGTCTTATCTTATAACCAAGGGCAAGGGAGAAAAAAATCATCTCTAGGATAGAGCCAATCAAGAGTGGCATAGAGGTAGAAAAAGAGTAGTCAATAATGCCAATGACCATGCAAATGGTTATGGTTCCTCCTATAAAAAAAGCGGCAATCGATAGTAGAAAATAATTGGCAAGAGGGTTTTTGTGATATTTAGCAAATACTCCCATTCCTAATGATATGAACATCGTACATACAAGCGCTCCCATGGCTATATAATGCCCCATTGCACCCAATGGCATGGTGCAAAAGAGTATGAAGATCACGGCAGCTATAAAGAGGGTATTGCGATAGAGCGTAGATGAGCGTTCTTTGATATTTAAAAAACTGAGTGCAAAAAGTATGAAAAAGAGAGTACCTGCTTGCATAATAATCACTCTTAATGCGTTTCTTACATAAAGATGATTTTGGAGCCAAGGTGAAAAATATTCTCGCATAGAGAGAATGAGGCAAAAAAGGCAAAAAATATAGAGAGAATACAACAAATAGTCGCGTTCTTTTGTTGCTATAAACAAAATGCAGTTGTATAAAAAAAGTGCCAAAAAAACCCCTGCGAAAATGCTTACAGCAATAATGTCTGGTAAAGCAAAACGTTGCAATGCCCCCTCTGTTCCTAAAGTTATAGGAACAATGAGTGCGTTATGGGATTGGATTTTGAAAAGATACACTAAAGGCTCATTGATCTCAAGTACAGGTATGCGTAAATCGAACGTTTGAATATCTCGCTCTTGGATGGGTATCATAGCACCTGAAGAACCTTGCTGTAGCAAAACCCCTTGATGATAGATAAAATACTCAACATGATCTAACGATAAATTTGCAAGGTTTAGAAAAAGTTCTTGAGAACATCCATTTTGAATTTCAATGCCTATCCAGATGGGTTCATCTAAAAAACCAAAGCTTTTTGCCTGTTTTGGAAGTAGCTGAAAATGATTTTGCTGAAAATGCTCATAGGCATCTGAGGGAGAGAGCGATTTATGTGAATAGGCAGGAGATTTTGTGATGACTATATGAGGATGCTGGTCTAAAATAGTGAATGAATCCAATCCAGATAATGGCATCCAGCAGAGTGTGATCAAAAAATAACATAAGGTCTGCATCATAGCACTTCTTTGTTAATCAATGGGATGTAACGTATCTGAGAGATCTTTTATCTCATCATATGTATTCAAACGGTATCCAATACTTCTCACTGAGAGGATAATATCGTCTCCTAATTTTTTGCGAATGCGTAAAATCAAATTTTTAATCGCAGAATCACAGATAGGATCAAATGGCCATAAATGTGTAGCAATATCTTCTTTTGTCAGTGTAAGATGGCGATTTTTGATGAAAAGTTCAAGGAGCTCATGCTCTTTTGATCCTAATGAAATGTAATTGCCTTTATAGTAAATCTCTTTTGTTCCAATATTGTAAAAAAGATCCTCTCTGAGTTTTATGAGTCCTAATCCTTTTTGAATACGTTGCATCGCTGTGCAAATGGTCAACGTAAGTTGTTCAAATTCAATAGGCTTTAGTAAGTAACCATCGACAGAAAGATTGGCAGCATCAATGAGCATGGAAGGGTCTGTAAAGCTGGTGAGGAGAATAATAGGAGTCGTATAATCTTTTTGACGAATTTGTTTAATGAGTTTTAGACCATCTTTTCGTGGCATTTTTATATCGGTTATGATAATATCGGGTCTTTCATCTTCATACCGCTCATAGGCTTCTTCACCGTCTCTTGCCGTATACACTTGTTTAAAAATCATGCTTAAAATTTCGGCTGTTTGCTCTCGCATAACATCATCATCTTCAGCAAAGAGCACGGTTTTATTTTTGAGGGCTAAAAGTGTGTTTGTCATGAGAATACTCCTTCAGTGAGCAAAACTTTTTCATTCTTTGATTTTAGCATTTTAAAAGTCATATTTCAGTCACATTTTAATATTGTAAAAATGACTGTTTACCACCTTCAGCTCAAGTAAAACAATTATAGGTTAAAGAAACCAAATGTCAAAGTATTTGATTATGTTGAATGACTGTTATGCATAGCGAGGGTATAAAAGTCATAATTTGGACACAATCAAGAGTCAAAAATGAGACTGTTTCCTCTCTTGCAATCCGATAAAATACATTCTATAGTTTTTGCAGATAAAGGAAAGAACCACATGAAGATTTCGACACGAATTTTAATCTCTCTTATACTATCGTTGATAGCATTAGGGGTGAGTCTTATCGGTGTGTCATACAGCAATACCCAAAAAAATGCACAAATGTTTGTCTCTGAATACCGAGATGATGCCTATAAAGGGCATGAAGATGAACTTTCTGAGATGATGAATGTTATGAAACAAACGCTTTTAGAGATATATAAAGCTGAAAAAGCCAAAGGCGAATCTGATGAAAAAATCAAAGAAGCACTGTTATCGAAGCTCAATCCCATTCGTTTCTTAGAGGATAAAAGTGGTTACTTTTTTGTCTATCAATACGATGGCGTGAATGTGCTTATGCCTACGAATAAATCACAAGAGGGTAAAAATCTCATTGGACTTAAAGACAGTAATGGCGTCTTGCTCATTAAAGAGCTTATCGAAGCGGCTAAAAAAGGTGGTGGCTTAGTCAAGTACGATTTTCCTAAAGACAAAGATGGCAAACCTTTTCCTAAATTCTCCTATGCGGTTCCATTTGAACCTTATAATTGGATGATAGGTACAGGTATGTATGTGGATATGGTTGATGAAGACGTTGCTAAGCTTCAAAAAGATATTGATGCCAATATTGCTTCACAAATTCAATCTTTTCTCTTAATATCCATTTTATTGTTACTTTTAAGTCTGGGTATCATGCTGTTTATTGTCTCAAAAACGATCACAAAACCTTTAGGTGATCTTATCCATCGATCGGATGAGCTCTCAAGTGGTGATGGCGATCTTACCCGTAAACTTGAAATTATAGGCAATGACGAGATAGCTATTGCGAGTAATAGCATTAACCGTTTTATCGAAAAAGTACGTATTTTAATCAGTGAGGCTAAAAATCTCTCTAATGAAAACTCTTCCATTTCTCATGAACTCTCATCGACTTCACTGCAAGTAGGACGAGCGGTGGAAACTTCCATGAAAATTGTCACAGAGACAACGACAAAAGCCAATAATTTACAAAATGAGCTCAGTGAAGGTATTAGTGAGGCTAACGAAGGTAAATCTGAATTGCTCAAAGCCAATACTTTTTTAACGGAAGCGAACAGTGCTATTTTAGCGCTGACTCAAGATATTCAAAGCAGTGCCGCAACAGAAGTTGAACTTGCGGGCAAAATTCAACAACTCAGCCATGATGCTGAACAAGTCAAAGAAGTGCTTGTAGTCATTGGCGACATCGCCGATCAAACCAACCTCTTAGCCCTCAATGCAGCTATTGAAGCAGCAAGAGCGGGGGAACATGGGCGAGGATTTGCTGTGGTTGCGGATGAAGTGCGAAAGCTTGCCGAGCGCACTCAAAAAAGCTTACAAGAGATCAATGCCACCATCAATGTCATTGTTCAAGCTATTATGGATAGTAGCGAGCAAATGACCGCTAATTCTAAAAAAGTAGAAACATTAGCCAATACGGCGAGTCATGTGGAGGTGAAGATCAATGAGCTTTCACGTGTCATGGAAACAACAACGACTATTTCAGATAAAACCGTTGAAAACTATGTACAAACAGGGAATGATATTACCGTAATGATCAGTGATGTAAGCCAAATCAATGACATTTCAAGTCAAAACGCGAGAAGTGTCGAAGAGATAGCCAGTGCGGCAGAACATCTCAATAAAATGACAGAAATGCTCAACCTCAAACTCTCGGAGTTTAGAACCTGATGATCAAATTCGCGATTTAAAAAGTGAATTTGATAAGGAATGGTACGATGGAAAAAGAATTTTGGGAACAATATACCATTGGTGATGATCACATTTTAACTGATAATTTTACAAAAGAGCGGTTAGGTTTTTTTGTAGATCCTGAGACAAAAGTAGTACGCTTCATGCCAGAATATCACTATAAACAGATGATGAAAAAACAGAGTTGGATACTAAAAATTTGGAAAAGCGTCATCAAAAATGTGAAGCGTGTGAGTCATTAAATCCACGATCTATCCTATTCTATTCTCTAACAGCATAGAATATTCCTACTGATAAAAAAAGAAGTCTACTTATGATTAAAATTTAATCATAAGTAGATATAAAATATATATATTATTTTACAAGGAAATTAAAGTGACCATTAAATCGAAACTTATGCTTCTTGGATTTTGTGTTTTTTTAGCGTTAATATCAGTATCCGTTGTCTCCTATATCAGTATCGAAGCCACAAAAATCAAAGGGGAGAAATACAACGATATTATCCTCTCCAAAGATTTAATCGCAGACATTCTTCCTCCTCCTGAATACATCATTGAAAGCAGGCTTGTAGCGTATAGGATGCTTGAAACCAAAGATGAAAATTTTTTAAATGAACTGATCGTTAAAATGGCTTCTCTCAAAAAAGAGTATATGGAAAGACAAAGCTATTGGGATGAAAATCTCAAAGATGCTGGAATGCGAAAGTATATTTTGGAACATACCAAAAAACCAGTGCTTGAGTTTTTTGATGTCATCGAAAAAGAGTATATTCCAGCTCTTAGAGCACACCATTATGAAAAAGCTCAAGAACTCTCGCTTATCCTTAGCGATAAGTATGAAGTGCATCGTCAGATGGTCGATAAACTCGTAGAGATGGCAAATAAAAAAGCTTTGCAAGATGAAGAAGATGCTACGGTTATATTAGAAAAAAGTGGTACAGCATTGATCGCTACGGTCTCACTGTCACTTGTAGCTATCTTGCTTATACTTTTTCTAACGATAAAAGCCGTTACATCAAAATTGATGATGATTAATGAAGCTGTGGTGGAACTTGTAAAGGGTGATGGTGATTTGACAAAAAAACTTGAATTGAATGGACGCGACGAGATCGTTGATGTTGCCACACTGCTCAATACATTTATTGAAAAAATACGACTGACTATCGAAGAGGCAAAAACGCTTACCATTGAAAATGCAACGGCATCTGAAGAACTTATCGCCACTGCTAAGGCTATTGAAACAAGAGTCTATGGTGAATCAACCATGCTCCAAAATGCCGTTCAGAAAGTAGAACCTATCAGAGAAGCGGCTACCTATAGTTCAAGTACCCTCAACGCCAGCAAATTAGAGATCGCAGAAGCTTCTCAAAAGCTCAAAAATACAAGAATGGCAACGATGGCGATTATGGAGAAAATTAGAGAAAATTCTCAGAGCGAACTTGAATTATCTGATAAGCTTCTTCATCTTGTTGAAGATACACAGCAAGTCAAAAATGTACTCAGTGTTATCTCCGATATTGCGGATCAAACGAACTTGCTTGCGCTCAATGCGGCTATTGAAGCAGCAAGGGCTGGGGAGCATGGACGAGGGTTTGCAGTTGTGGCAGATGAGGTGCGAAAATTAGCAGAGAGAACACAAAAATCTCTGGTTGAAACCAATGCCACCATCAATGTGATCACACAGTCCATTAGTGATTTGAGTGAAACAATGCAACACGATATCGAAAAAATAAAAAGTGTTATGGAGACTTCATCTGACATAGAGCTGGCACTGACGGATGTATCAAGTTCGATTGATAAAATTACAGAAGTTGCACAAACGAGTGCGCAACAAGCCGATGAGACATCTTTTCAAATCAAGGCCATCGCTCTTAATCTTGAGGAGGTTGAAGTCTCTTCGTCTGATAATTCAAAAAGTACCAAAGAGATGATGGTCGCTATAGATCATCTAAGCTATATGACAGAAAAGCTCTCCAATAAAATGGATGGCTTTAAAGTACACTAGTGTTCTAAAAAAGGAACCATTACAGAGACGAAAAAAAGGTTGAGTAACAATTCATTTAAACTCTTGATGTATTATAATCGAAAGAATGCATAAGAGGCTTGAATGAAAAAAGTTACTATTATTCATGGGTATTCTGCTTCGCCGTATGATCATTGGTTTCCTTGGCTGCAAGAGAAGATACACTCCGTGTATGACATTGATGTCGAAGTATTGCGTATGCCAAACTCAGCTGAGCCAAAGGTTGAGGCATGGCTTAGCAAACTTCGTGACAAAATAGGGACTCCTACAAATGAAACGTTTGTTATCGCGCATAGTTTAGGCAGTATAGCATTTTTGCGTTATCTTGATAGTCTCCAAGAGAGTTTCACCCTAGGAGGCATGATCTTGGTGTCCCCCTTTGATAAACCCCTCGAAGCGTTCCCCATCCTTGATTCTTTTGTCGATGTCACACTTGATTATGAAGAGCTTGCGCGCAATACCCTCCAAAAGTATGTCATTTTTTCCGATAACGATATGTACGTCCCCCCTTACGTTACCAAAGCTTTGAGCGCCAAACTCGATTGTGCTTTATTTGAAGTTCCTCGTGGAGGACATTTTCTCGGTATTGAAGGGTTTGAAACATTCCCAGAGCTTTACGAGATAGTCAAGCAGATGATTACCAAGTCTGCATAGTTTCTTACACCAAACACGTTACATGTAATCTTATAAAAACCCAATCACTATTGGCAACACCACAGCGATAAATACTCCCACTAAACCCATTGCCAAGGCAGAAAACGCCGCTGCATTTTCACTGATCTCAAAGGCTCTTGCTGTTCCGACTGCATGAGAGATAAGACCTAGGGCAAACCCCTTTGCTGCGTCATGTTTGATCTTTAGAAGTTTAAAAACAAAAGTGCCAAAGAGTGCTCCCAAAAGTCCTGTGATGACGACAAATCCAATGGCTAATGAGGCATTGGCTCCGATGTCATGCGCGGTGATGAGCGTAATGGGTGCCGTGACCGATTTGGTGGTCATCGAAAGCATTGTAATTTTCGAAGCATCAAAAAGCCACAAAATGCCAACAGCACTGAGGATGGTAAAGATGCCACCTGCGAAAAGCGTGATGATGATGGGCAGAAAATAGGACTGAATCAGTTTAAGGTTTTTATACAACGGAAGGGCTAACGCAACCGTGGCAGGTCCTAGAAAAAAGTGCAATATAAAGACCGCATCAAAATACTGTTTATAGGGGATTTTCGCCAGTAAGAGGATGGGAAGCATAATGACATACGCGATGACGATAGGCTGCAATAAAGCGTGTTTGCCACTTTTTTCATAAATGAGAATCCCGATTTTATAGGCACTTATCGTGATGATAATCCAGCTTAGAGGGGTGTTCATCACATAAGCGATCAGTGCGTCAACATTCATTTGTTCTCCTTGCGTGAGATCAAAATATCCATTAGTTTTACACTAAACGCAAGGGCTAAAAATGTCCCTACAATCAAAGAAGCGAGAATGGCAACCAGCTCATTTGAAATGGTCTCAAACTGCGTGATGATGCCTGCTGCCGCTGGGATGATGAAGAGTGGCAAATAGCGTAACAACCAAAATACTGCGTTATCAAGTGCGTGAAAACTCCCTTTACGGATGATTAAAAAGAGCAAGAGCAACACCATACCGATGATGGCTCCAGGGATTTTGAGTTCAAACAGTTTACTGATACACTCTCCGACAAACTGGAAGAGTAAAAGGGTTAAGATACCGTGTAACATGGCTTTCCTAAAGTTTTAAATGATCGATTATACAGAATTTAGTTTTGATGTGCTTTATAGCTTTTGATTAGATGCTTGAGTGAAACGCCAAGCCAGTATAAGAACTAAGCGTAGGGTTGCGTTTCATCATCTCCACATCTTCCCTTTCCATGAGTGCAATGTGCGCATAGCCTTCGATTTCTTTAAACAAACTGGTTTGAAAAAATGTGCTTGGTCTCTGTAAGGTATTTTTGTGAGATAAGTACGGAAATTTACCATCGTTTCGATGCAAAAAAGTTCAGGATACGTGTGGATTTTGGGTATATATGGTGCTGAAAATTGCCTCAAAACTCTCCGAAGAATTTTTACATGTAAAGCTTTTGGCGGATGTGGAGATCAAATGCGATTAAAAGAAATTTAACCCGTATTGCTATGGAAAAGAGTGCCCGATATTTTAAAAAGGCTTTGAAGTAAGGGGTTGAAACTAAAGTCTTTAGTTCCAACCCCTTTTATACTAGCGTTAGCTAACCAAGGTATTAAGCACCTAAAACGATACAGCCCTCTGTTGGACAGGCTTCCATACACGCAGGTGATGAATGATGACCGACACACTCAACGCATTTGTCAGCGTAGACATAATAAATATCAGCACCCGTTGGGTTGTCGCTATCATCTACAATAGCCTCTACTGGGCACTCATCGATACACGCTCCACATGCGATACAGATATCTGTAATTTTTACTGCCATAACTTTTCCTTAATTGGGGTTTTTAATCAAAAAATCTTACAATAAGATCGTAGCATGAAAATAGCTTTGCAGATAAATTATTTGAAGTCATTCTCTTTTTGCTCTAAGCAATTGTATAGCAAAAGGAGACTATAAAGTGAAAATGAAACTACAAGGAGCTGTATGCAAAACAGTAACAGACTTGATGCCATTGACATCCCCTCATGGACTGATAAATATTTTTCAAACACCAAAGCGATCATCGAGCATTTTGGCGATACGGACGTAACGTACGCTTTCTTTTTACGCCGCCCAGTGCTTTGCGCAACTCGTTTAGCCACGCAGTGGGTTCAGGTAGAAGCGAAAAAGAACGGAATGAGCGTCACCATCGAAGTGATGCACGAGGAGGGCGCATGGGTAGGAGCAGGTGAACCTCTGTTTTATCTCAGTGGTTCTTTTGCTTTTTTAGCGGAACTTGAAACACTCATCCTACAAAAATTAGGCTCAGCCTGCGTCGCCGCTTACAACGCGTATGAAATGTGCCAAACACTTCCAAACGTCGCTTTTTTGGCGATGGACGCGCGCCATTGCGCAGGGACGGAAATGGCTGAAATGATGGCGTATGGTGCATCGGTTGGCTCAGACGTGGCACAACGCACACTCAAAGCGGTAGGATTTATCGGCAATGCAACCGATGCGACAGCGCATTTCTTTGGTCGTGAAAAAGGACTAGGCACGGTTCCTCACGCCCTCATCGGCTATGCAGGTTCAACACTTCATGCCGCTCAAATGTTCCATGAATGTTTTCCTAACGAAAATATCCCCATCTTAGCGGATTATTTCGGTCGAGAAATCACCGATACCTTAGAAGTGTGTAACGCGTTTTCAGATTTAGCGCAAGAGGGAAAGATAGCCGTGCGCCTCGATACGCACGGAGGACGTTTTTTAGAAGGGATTGATACCCAAAAAAGCTATGACGTTCTAGGACGCCATGCACCTGATGCCGTACGCGACTACCGCACCGAAGCGGAACTGCACGATCTTATCGGCACAGGCGTTTCGGCGGCGGCTATCTGGAGTATGCGTGAAACGCTTGACAACGCAGGATTTACCAAAGTGCGCATCATCGCTTCTTCGGGCTTTACACCGCAAAAGTGCCGTTCGATGGCATGGGCAAAAGCTCCCATCGACATTATCGGTACGGGTTCCTTTTTACCAGATCGTTGGAGTGAAACTAATGCCACTGCCGACATCATTGCTTATGGTGGAGTGCCAAGGGTTAAAGTTGGAAGGGAATTTTTGCTCAAAAAAAGTCATTAAATTGATTAAGATTTGTAGAGGAAGTAAGGTGCTAATTGACCTCTGAATTTCTAAATTATTAACTTTCAGGAAGCAGTATTCAAGAGAAAAATATTTGAAAAACTGATTTGAATATAACACGAATACAACATTTGAAAAGTATAATAAAATAAAAAATGATTCGTTTTATGTTTTGTTGCCAAAGGAAATAGGAATGAACTACAATCTTAATATACGAGAAGTTACTTATGCTTTATCGGAAGCTTTAGATTTAGTAGGTATTGATGATATCTTACACGGTAAGCGAGTAGCGTATATGGCGGCAGAAGTTGCCAAAGAATTAGACTGGGATAAAAATACAATTGATATGCTTATAGCACTTGGAATGCTCCATGATTGTGGTGTTTCTTCAACATATGTCCATACGCATCTCGTCAATGAGCTTGATTGGAATAATTCTGATGTACATGCAATTATTGGTGAAAAACTCTTAAAAAAAACAGCCATGTACGCTCATCTTGCAACCTATGTCAGATACCATCATACCCATTGGGATGCATTTCCTGAGACATTAACGACTCAAGAAAAAGAAATTTCTAATCTCATATATTTAGTGGATAGAGTTGATGCGCTGCGAGCACAAATGAGTTCGCTAGGGGTTAAAGCTATTTTTTCAATTGAGGAAGTGATTAAAAAATATGTTAACACTATGTTTTGTCCAAAATTAGCAGAAGCATTTCTTCGTATTTCTTCAAAAAAATCTTTTTGGTTTTATTTGGAGAATGAGGCATTAGATAGCTATTTGCATGAATGGATTAAGGGATGTGAAAATCATATTTTTTCTTTTGAAGAGATCAAAGAAGTTGCTTTAATGTTTGCGAATATTGTTGATGCTAAAAGTAAATTTACAGCTGAACACTCAATTGGGGTAAGTATGCTCTCTCGTTATTTAGCTGAATTATTTAATTTGCCTGAGGAAAATTGTGAACATGTAGAGTTAGCAGGACTTTTACACGATTTGGGAAAATTGAGGGTAAATGATGACATTCTCAATAAACCAATGGCCCTTAATGCGGATGAAACGCTTAGTATGAGTCGTCATGCATTTGATTCGGACATCATTTTAAGAAAAATAACGGGCTTTAAAGACATTGCCCGAATTGCATCTTTGCACCATGAAAAACTTGATGGTGAAGGGTACCCTTATCGTTTAGGAGAGGAAGAAATTCCTTTTACGGCAAGAATTATAGCCGTTGCAGATATTTTTCAAGCATTGGTGCAAGATAGACCGTACCGATATGGTCTAAGCAAAGAAGAGGCTTATGATATGATTGATGATTTATGCACGAAAAATCAATTGGATAAAAATATCGTCTTAAAGCTAAAAGAATATTTGCCGCAGTGTTACGACTATGCCTGTGCTAAAACAGCTACAGAGAGTTTTTGCCATACGTTTTAAAGAAATTTTATGTCAAATTGTTTTGATGTTGAAATGGTTACGGGTTTTACTTGGGACGAAGAGGGATAGGCTACGTTGTTATCTTTACATGTAAAAAGATTGTAAACGCCAAAAGTTTAGCATCGCATCTTCTTCTTGCCCCTCTCTCACAGACTTCTCTCAAAAAAACTTACAATGCTTTTACTCTCTAAATCATCAGGAATCTAAGCACCAACCCGTACCAAAGCCTTTATACACTAAACTGCACCACACTATAAAGGCATCATCCATGAATCACGATTTACTCACTCTCCAACCCGATAGACCGCCAATCATCACCTCAGAAATCGAAGTGATACGTTTCTATCATGACACGAATGTAAAGGCTGCCGTCCAGCAGATGATAGAAGGGACGTATGTTCTGGTTGAAGAGTATTATAGCAATGGCTTAGAGGTTTTGGCTGAACTTAAACGAACGCTTCTAAGTTATTATACAGACACAAAATTTCAAGGACAACGCGATTTTCGTAGTGCCTTTAGAGAAGCTTCACATCGACTATTATTGGAAGTCAAAGGTCATAAACTGGTTGTGAAGAAGTCTCCACAGATTGGCTGGTTGGAAGTGTTATACCCCGAAATTGCTGACTTTTATGTCTCTTTTCCTGAAGTTCAGGGTATGAATAGTTCGTGGCAGTGGTATCAAAAAGGCATTGAGGTGAAAACCTTGGGCATCACGCTTCACCCATTTTACGGCACTTACTTCCCCACACGGTTTGAGCATTTAAGCCTTTTTGACAAATGGCTCAAAAAATACGTTGGCTCAAAAGAGAAGGCGATAGAAATCGGTGTAGGAAGTGGCATTTTATCGTTTCAACTCATCCAAAATGGTTTTAAAAACATCTTCGCATCCGATACCAATAAAAATGCGATTATCGGTGTTGCGCAAGAGTGCAAGCGATTGGGCTATGAAGAGAAAACAACACTCAATCATGGTGATTTATTTGAAAATTGCGATGTTAAAGCGGATGTGATTGTCTTTAACCCTCCTTGGTTATTGGCAAAACATGCTTTGGAAGAGGGGCTAGATAAGGCGATTTATTATGAAAAAGAGCTTTTTCCACGGTTTTTTGAACAAGCCCAAAAGCACCTTAATCCTGAGGGAAAACTCGTGCTACTCTTCTCAAATCTAGCGCAAGTCATCGATGAAAAAAGCGCTCATCCCATCATCGAAGAACTACAAAATAACGATCGTTTTAGAAAAGAGTTACACCTCAGACGAGACGTTGGCGCATCATCGAAAAAAACAAAACGTACCGACTCAAGAGAGAATGAAAAAGTCGAACTGTGGGTTTTAGCACCAAAAGAGAAAAAAGAGGTGTAGGAGGGCAAATTCTTTTGTATTTTCATAACAGTTTTTAACGTTACATGTAAAGTTAAAAGTCAAGTCCACACCCCTAAACTATTACTCTACCTCATCTGAGGTGGAGCTTTTCTCTTTCAATTTAGTTCTCCTGTTTAATTTTAAAATAGTCTTAAACTTTTATGCTATTTTCATGCTATACATTTGATGTAAGATTTTGACAGATTTCTTACATAATTTTGCATAATCCCATTGCGATAGGTAATGAAGTCTAATCTGCATTCAGGAGGCAATATGAAATTAGCTAAACTTAGCTTGGCAGCTATGGTAGTTGCAGGTCTTGCATCTAGCTCTTTTGCGGCATCAGATACACTTGCTGACGCATTTAAAAACGGGAAAGTAACGGGCGAATTAAGAGCCTGGTATTTTGACAGAGATACAGGTGCTTCTAACCCAGCTACGTCTACGCCAGGGGCGACAGGAACACTTGGTAAAGGTAACTCTGACCTTTTTTCTACAGGTGTTATGCTTGGTTATGTAACAGATTCATTGTATGGTTTATCTCTTGGTGCAACATTCCAAGGAAGCGCTGCTCCATTTGCTGACGCAGATGCAAAAAATCTTTATGCTGCAGATATGTATGGTTCAGGTGCGGTACTTTCAGAAGCCTATGTAACGTATACTCTTGGTAAAACAACTGCAAAAGTGGGTCGCCAATTTATTACAAGCCCACTGGTTAACAGCTCTGGCTCACGTATGATTAAAGAAGCATTCCAAGCAGCTGTTCTTATCAACACAGACTTACCAAACACAACATTGGTTGCTGGTTACTCTGACAAATTCCAAGGTAGAACGTCCGATTATGATAAAAGCGTAGCAGGTGGTGATTCACAGATGCCTACCTTTAAAAAAGAAGCTGTATTCTACGGAACGGGCGCAGCTAATGGAGGATCAAACGTTTTTACATTTGACGGAGCATACACAGCTGCTGCGATTAACACATCAATCACAAACTTGACATTAACAGGTCAATACTTATTTGTTAATGATGTTGAATTAACCAATGGTGGAGATGCAAACGTTTTCTATGCAGAGGGTAACTATGTGTTGCCTTTAAGCACTATGAAATTACTCTTTGATGCAACATACCGTGGTTCTAGAACATCAAATGCTACATTTGATAGTTTCCATGTTGAAGGTGATATGTACCAAGGACGTGTTGGATTTAAAGAGCTAGTAGGTTTTAATGCATCTCTTGCCTATAGTACCGTATCAAGTGACCAATCTGTTCTTTTAGGTGCAGGAAATGGTCCTACAACGTATACAGCTCCACTCATCAAAGGTGCTGAAGTAACTTCTGGTGCAAATACAGATGCATACAAAGTCGAAGTGGGTTATGATTTTACAAAAGTCGGTGTTACGGGTCTTAAAGTCTTAGGTCAATATGTAGAAGTCAAGCAAGATGCTTCATCTGTGGCTGTAGGCGCTATATTGAATAATGCCTCTAGTAATACGAAAACCAAATACTGGGAAGGGCAAATTGCTTATGACATCCCTTCACTTAAAGGTTTAACACTATCCCTTGAGTATGAAAGTGCTACAAAAGATGTTGCAGCACTTGGTGCGACAGCTGCTAGTTCAACAGATTCTAATGAAATGAGATTTAGAGCGAACTACAAATTTTAATGTTGACACGCTTTAATCTTTTCTAAAACAGTGGCAATGATGCCACTGTTTCTTCTTTCAACTCCTAAATCCTCACATTTTCCTATTTTAAGAAAAAGAGAGAGGCTATTCTTACCTTTTCTAAGTTTACTTTAATCTTTCAAAAAAATTAAACGATATTTTTACATGTAAACCCTATTTCTCGGTAAAATTAAATTTATAAAACTAAAGTATTGACTTAAGTCATAGATTGGATTTTTGCTTAGTGATAGAATGACCACGTAACTCAAATCAGGAGGTATCAATATGTCGCTTTCAAGAAGAGACTTTCTAAAAACAACTGCCGCTGCAAGCGCTGCTGCTGCTGTGGGTATTAGCGTACCTACCGAGCTAAAAGCTGCGGGCGAGCAAGCAGAAGCCGGTTGGCGTTGGGACAAATCCGTTTGTCGTTTCTGTGGTACCGGTTGTGGTATTATGGTGGCAACTAAAGAGGGTAAAATTGTCGCAGTAAAAGGTGATCCAGCAGCTCCAGTAAACCGTGGACTTAACTGTATCAAGGGCTATTTTAATGCCAAAATTATGTATGGAGCTGATCGTCTCAAAGAGCCACTTTTACGTATGAATGACAAAGGCGAGTTTGACAAAAAAGGTCAATTCAAAACTGTCTCATGGAAAAGAGCGTTTGATGAGATGGAAAAACACATGAAAGCCGCGATGAAAGCGGGTGGTCCTGAAGCGATCGGTGTGTTTGGTTCAGGTCAATACACCATTCATGAAGGCTATGTTGCTGCAAAACTTATGAAAGCTGGCTTTAGATCAAATGCGATCGATCCAAATGCACGTCACTGTATGGCTTCAGCGGTTGCTGGATTTATGCAAACCTTTGGTATTGATGAGCCTGCGGGCTGTTACGATGACATTGAACTGACCGACACCATTGTGACATGGGGTGCCAATATGGCGGAGATGCATCCGATTCTTTGGTCAAGGGTGAGCGATCGTAAACTTTCCAACCCAAATGTGAAAGTCATCAATCTCTCTACATACACACACAGAAGTTCTGATCTTGCGGATATTGAGATTATTTTCTCACCAAGTACAGACTTAGCACTTTGGAATTACATTGCTCGAGAGATTGTTTACAATCACCCTGAAGCGATTGATTGGGATTTTGTTAAGAAAAATACCATTTTTGCAACAGGTTTTGCTAACATCGGTTACGGTATGCGAACCGAAGCAGATGCACGTAAAAACGGCTACTCTGAAAAAGAGCTAGAGATTAACAAAAAAGAAGACAAAAAAGTTATCTCCGAGAAAGAAGCTCCAGGTCTTGCTCACTTAGGCATTAAAGCTGGCGATACTATGGTTATGGATAAAGCTGACTTAGCGGGCGTTCACTGGGAAATTAGCTTTGAAGATTTCAAAAAAGGTTTAGAGCCTTATACGTTGGACTATGTTGCAAAAATTGCAAAAGGTAATCCAGATGAGAGCATTGCAGATTTCAAAGTAAAACTTCAAACACTTGCAAACCTTTACATCGAAAAAAGTAGAAAAGTGGTCAGCTTCTGGACCATGGGTATGAACCAACACCAACGTGGTACGTGGGTCAATGAACAAGCATATATGGTTCACTTCCTCCTTGGCAAACAAGCAAAACCAGGGGAAGGTGCGTTCTCACTAACAGGACAACCAAGTGCATGTGGAACAGCGCGTGAAGTTGGAACATTTACACACAGGCTTCCAGCGGATATGGATGTTTCGATTCCAAAACACAGAGAAGTAACTGAAAAAGTATGGAAGCTTCCTGCAGGTACATTAAACCCTATGGGCTACCAACATATTATGAATATCCACAGACAAATCGAGAGTGGAAAAATCAAATTTGCATGGGTTAACGTCTGTAATCCTTACCAAGACACAGCCAATGCAGAACACTGGATTAAAGCGGCACGTAACTTAGACAACTTTATCGTTTGTTCTGACGCGTATCCAGGAATTTCAGCCAAAGTATCTGACCTTATCTTACCTTCAGCGATGATTTATGAAAAATGGGGCGGATACGGTAATGCAGAGCGTCGTACACAACAGTGGAAACAACAAGTTATCCCAGTAGGCGATGCGATGAGTGATACATGGCAGTGGGTTGAGCTTTCAAAACGCTTTACCATCGCAGATGTATGGGGCGAGCAACCGATCAAAGGTGGCAAAATTCCTAGCGTCATTGAAGCGGCAAAAGCAATGGGTTATAAAGAGACAGATACGCTTTATGACGTACTTTTTGCCAATGATTTCTTTAAATCATTTAAAGCAAAAGACCCGATTGGTGAAGGCTTTGACAACACAGAAGTCTTTGGTGACAAACGTGGCGTAATGGGCAGTGATGGTAAAGAGTGGAAAGGGTATGGCTTCTTCTTGCAAAAAGCAATTTGGGAAGAGTACCGTCAATTTGGTATGGGTCATGGACATGACTTGGCTGACTTTGACACCTACCACAAAGTAAGAGGACTTAAATGGCCTGTTGTCGATGGTAAAGAGACACAATGGCGTTTTAATGCAAAATACGACCCATACGCTGCAAAAGCGAACAATGGCGAGTTTGCATTTTACGGTGACGCTGCAAAAGCACTCAAACGTGGTAATCTTTTGAAACCAACAACCGAAGAGACATTCTCTCTTAAAAACAAAGCTAAAATCTTCTTTAGACCGTATATGGATCCTTGCGAAATGCCAGATAAAGAGTATGACAGCTGGTTATGTACAGGTCGTGTGTTAGAGCACTGGCATAGTGGTACGATGACGATGAGGGTTCCGGAGCTTTACCGTGCCGTTCCTGAAGCATTGTGTTATATGCATCCTGAAGATGCCAAAGTTAAAGGCTTCAAACAAGGTGAACTTATCTGGATCGAGAGTCGTAGAGGTTCGTGTAAAGCACGCGTTGAAACCAGAGGTCGTAACAGAACTCCAAGAGGTTTAGTGTATGTTCCTTGGTTTGATGAGAAAGTGTTCATCAACAAAGTGTGCCTTGATGCAACATGTCCGATCTCTAAACAGACAGACTATAAAAAATGTGCGGTTAAGCTTTACAAAGCTTAATGCATACACTATGTAAAAGGACTTTTTGTGAGCAATCACGAAACAAATAAAATCGCAATCACCGATCGTCGTAAATTTCTCGCTTTGATGGCTCAAAGTGGTGGACTCATGGCGCTAGGTGGCATGGTTTGGACAGGGTATTTGGAAGAGGCAAAATCAGCTCCGTTGATTCTTCGTCCTCCTGCCGCAGTCCCTGAAGTAGACTTTATGCGTTTATGTATCAAGTGTGGTCAGTGTGTTACTGCCTGTCCATACCATACGCTCAGTCTTGCCAAGCCAGGTGACACGAAGCCTATGGGAACGCCTTTTTTCATACCTAGAGAGGTTCCGTGTTATATGTGTACAGACATACCGTGTGTGCCTGTATGCCCAAGCGGAGCACTGGATGCGAAAAGTGTTTCCAAGATCACTGAGGGTGTCAAAGAATTTGACATCACCAAAGCACGTATGGGACTTGCCGTCGTTGATGTTGAGTCGTGTATCGCGTTTTGGGGGATCCAGTGTGATGCGTGTTACCGAGCGTGTCCTATTATGGACAGTGCGATTAAGTTAGAGTATAGACGAAATGAACGAACCGGCAAACATGCCTACTTAACACCGATAGTCAACAGTCTCGCCTGTACGGGTTGTGGTTTGTGTGAGAGAGCGTGTGTCACTGAAAAAGCGGCGATTCATGTGTTGCCTTTGGAAATTGCTAAAGGTGCCATTGGCTCACACTACATCAAGGGCTGGGAGCAGGGTGATGAAAAGCGCTTAGAAAAAGCAAGCGGTGATGTCACGACCCATACCAAACGTAGCGAGAAGTCTGCGACAGATTATCTCAATACGAATGAGGAGTTGTTCAAATGAGAGAATGGATAAGAAGCCACCGATTTATGATGGCACGACGTTTCACTCAGTTGGGCATCCTTGGGTTATTTGTTGCGGCAAACACGTATGGCTTTATGTTTCTAAGTGGCAATCTCAGTGCATCTTTAGTGCTGAAAAAGCTTCCTTTAGCCGATCCATTTGCTTTGTTGCAGATGTTAACAGCTGGAGCACTTTTAGGACTTGATGTTCTTTTGGGTGGCGCTTTGATACTGCTTTTTTACATCGTTGTGGGAGGTCGTGCCTTTTGTTCATGGGTCTGTCCACTCAATATGGTAACCGATGCGGCAAGCTGGACACGCAGAGTTCTTCTTCTTGATAAATCTGTCGAGAAAAAAGTGTGGATGAGTCGCAATGTAAGGTACTGGGTTTTAGCCCTTACGCTTATATTGTCGTTCATTACAGGCATTGCGGCGTTTGAGATGGTAAGTCCTATAGGGATTTTAAGTCGAGGTATCATATTTGGAATGGGGCTAAGTGTTGCTCCTATACTCTGTATTTATTTGTTTGATCTTTTTGCTGTAAAAAATGGCTGGTGTGGACACATCTGTCCTTTGGGTGGGTTTTACTCAATGGTCGGGCAACTCAGTCTGATTCGTGTTAAACACGATCACACGAAATGTACGCTGTGCATGAAGTGTAAAGAGATTTGTCCTGAAAAACAGGTTCTTGGCATTATCTCCAAACAAAGCGGAGCGATTGTTTCGGGAGAGTGTACCAACTGTGGCAGATGCGTTGAGGTGTGTGAGAGTGATGCACTCTCTTTTGGTGTGAGGAATTACATTAACACAAATGTAGGAGAAAAAGAATGATTAGTACAAAAACGTTAATAATGGGTTCTTTGTTTAGTATTATTGTCGCTACTGGATGTGCCGTAACACAATCGTACAATGAAGAAGAATTAGGGCTTAGAAAGGTGGATCTCTACAGCGAAAAAACCGTTGTAGGTGAGCCAACATCGTACTCTACTGTAGCTGCAGGTGAATCAAAAGTGATTCAAAGATCGTTTGAAAATGCACCTCCATTGATTCCACATGATGTGGAAGGAATGCTGGATATGACGAAAGAGAGCAATGCGTGTACGGGTTGTCACTTGCCTGAAGTTGCTGAGGCAGTGAAAGCGACACCGATTCCTAAGTCTCACTTTTTCGATATGAGAACGCAAAAAGTGTTGACAGAGATGAGTCAAGCTCGCTATAACTGTTCAGCATGCCATGTGCCTCAATCTGCTAACGAGCCTTTGGTTCAAAATAATTTTAAACCAGACTATCGTAAAGAGAGTGAGAAAAATCGTTCAAACCTCATTGATAACCTTAATGAAGGCGTGAGATAGCCATGACAAATGGCAGCAGAAGAGGGGTTTTTACCTCTCTTTTTGGTATGAAAAAGGCGCAAAAAATTCAAAATGAGTTGTGTGTAGTGCGCCCACCGTATCATCAAGAGGGGTATAAATTTTCTGATATTTGCGTTACATGTAACGATACACCGTGCATGAATGCTTGTGAAGAAAACATTATCTTCCTCGATGCTGCTCATACGCCTTGCTTAGACTTTACCAAACGGGGTTGTACGTTTTGTGAAGCGTGTGCAAGTGCGTGCCCTAGTGATGTTTTAAGCCTTACATGTAAAGATGAAAAAGATTTACATGTAAAAGCTATGATTGATATAATGACATGTATGGCATGGCATCAAAGTTTGTGCAACAGCTGCCTTGATGCCTGTGAGCCTAGAGCCATTCACTTTTTAGGACTTTTCCGTCCACACATAGAGATGGATGTGTGCAATGGCTGTGGTATGTGTATTGGCATTTGTCCAAGCGATGCTATTGGTATAAAACATGAGGAGCAAGCATGAAGTATCTTCTACTCTTAAGTATTATTTCAAGCATGCTTTTAAGCGCAGAATTAAGCCCTCGAAGCATCATTCAAGCAAGTGGAAACGTTCAACAAATAGCGCTTGTGGAGGGTAAAATCATCGCAGGAACGAGTGTGGGAACGCTTGAGATGTACAAAGTAGAAGATGCTTCTAAACTTTCCCAAATTGTTTTTCCAAAGATCAAAGACTTTACAGGCGATGAGGTAGCTCCCAAAGTCTTCTCGGTGGATATGTTAGGCAAAACATTTTTAGCGGTGGTTCAAGCCAGTAGTGGCTCACGTGAGCTTTACCTTGTCGAAGAGGGTAAGCCTAAAGTGCTCATTGACGCTCACGCCAATCTTTTCATCTCCAAAGCCAAGTTTGTTGATAAAAACCGCATCTTAGTTGCTCTTTTGAGCAACGAATTTCTTTTGTGGGACATTCAAACCAAAAAGGAGATCTACCGCATTCAACCTTCCTCTTCCCACTTTAGCGATTTTGCATTGAATGAAGCGAAGAGTATGGTAGCAAGTTCCAGTGAGTCAGGTGAAATAAGTGTCTTTGATGCGCTTAGTGGCAAGATTATCACCGTACTAAAAGGCGGTAATGTGGACAATGTCTATAAAGTTGACTTTAAAAAGGATAAAATCCTCTGTGCTGGGCAAGATCGCAGAGGCATTATTTACGATCTTAAAAGTGGTGCATACGAGCGCTTTGATGGCTCATTTCTTATCTACGCAGGTGCTCTTAGCCCCAGCCTGAATTTGGGCGCATTTGCCTTTAATGAACAAAATGATATTGTCCTTTTTGATCTTGCCTCTAAAGGTAAAGTCCATACGCTTAAAGGGCAAAAAAGTACGCTCAATACCATTGTTTTTGCTAGCGACAAAGAGCTAGTAAGTAGCAGTGACGATCAATTTATTATGATTTGGAGACTCCCATGAATATTTCAAGTATTGTTATACAAGCGAAGCCAGAATATGTCGAAGAAATCATCGCTGTTTGTGAGGCGAGCGATTTTTGTGACTACCATTTTCACGATGTAGAAAAAGGTAAGATCATCGTGACGATTGAGGGTGAAAACATCGACGAAGAGATGTCAAAGATGAAAAAGATCGAGCAGATTCCTCATGTCATCTGTGCCGATATGATGATGGCATACAGTGAAGATGAACTCGACAGTGAGAGAGAAAAACTAGAGCATTCGCCAAATGTCCCACCCATACTCAATGATGAAACGATTGCATTCAAAGACATTGTCTATAAGGGTGATTTGAAGAAGAAAATACACTAAAGGCTTTCCCATGCAAACGACGTATCAGATGTTTGTTGAAACGACGGTTCCGAGTGATGAACTCATTGTCTCACGTACGGATTTAAGCGGAAAAATAACGTATGCCAATGAAACATTTGCACAGATTTCTGGCTATGAGGTTGATGAACTCATCGGCAAACCCCACAACATCGTACGCCATCCCGATATGCCTCACTCGGTTTTTAAAACACTCTGGGAAACACTGCAACGAGGCGAAATGTGGAAAGGGTATGTCAAAAATCTTCGCAAAGATGGCGGTTACTACTGGGTTTATGCAGAAGTTTCAGGTGTCTATAAAGATGGCGTACTCATTGAGTATAAATCATTACGTGTGCCTATGGACGAAGAGACAAAAGTAAAAATGCAACGCACCTACGATGAAAAATGCGAACAAGAAGAGCACAAAAGTCGCGTTGTTGTTTATCTTCAAAGTGATCTTGTGCATAAAGTTGAAACACTTGCACGCGAAAAAGCATGTTCTAGCGATAAGATTATTAACGATATTCTAGGTGACACCCTCTTTTAATTCTACTTCTTTGGATTGAAGTGTACGCTTCAATCCACCACTTTTCTTTGTATTTTCATAATAGAGTTCTTGCAGAACGCAACAAAACACTTTTAGAGAAAGCTATGTTAACACTGCGTTTTCCTCGGCAGAAAGCCCACGCACCTTTGGTGCTTTTATTTCTTGTAAATCGAGTTTTGCAAGAAGTCTAATCTTTTTTCTATTAATGCTAAAACATAGCCGTATTTATTTATACTTTTCTAATTAATAAAAGTATATTCTTATAATTATATTTACTATAAATTATAATTAGGAGAAGGCATGGACGAAGTTCTTGCATGTGAAAACAACAGAGTAAAATTCTTTCCGATCATGATGTATGCGATGGTTATGGGACTAAGTGGTTTAACGATTATGTACCAAAAAGCGGCACTTTGGTTAGGGTTTAGTGAGATGATCGGAGCAGTTTTAATGGTGGTTTCAACTGCATTGTTTGTGATGATCTCTTTGATCTACCTTGGAAAATACATCAAATACGCGTCTATCGTAAAAAAAGAATTTTCACACCCCATAAGACTCAATTTTTTTGCAGCTATTTCTATTTCGATGTTGATGCTAGCGATTATTTACAAAGAGGTCAATGTTAATGTATCGGCTCTTTTTTGGTATGCCGGATCTGGACTTCATTTTTACCTCACCATGCATACCATCTCGTTTTGGATCAATAATAATCAAGAACTAGATCACTCAAATCCTGCATGGTTTATTCCCGTTGTGGGAAATGTGTTGGTTCCAGTAGGTGGCATAGGCTTTGCGAGTCAAGGTGTACTGATGTACTTTTTTAGCTGTGGTATTTTCTTTTGGGTGATACTATTTGCTATTTTACTCAATCGCATCATTTTTCATCATCAATTAGCCGTGAAGTTTATGCCGACAATGTTTATTCTCATCGCTCCCCCTGCGGTTGGCTTTCTCGCGTATTATAAAATGTATGGTGTGGTAGATGTCTTTGCAACCATGCTGTTTAATCTTGCACTCTTTTTTACACTCCTAGTCGCATTTATGTATAAAAATTTTGTTAAAATCAAATTTTTTATCTCTTGGTGGGCATTTGTATTTCCACTGGCGGCTATGGCGATTAGCTCGATGCTGATGTACCATGAAACCAAAGATGCTGTGCTTTTAGCACTCTCATATGTTATGGTGGGTGTGACAACGGTGGTGATTTCTATTGTTATTTACCAAACGGTAGCGCATATCCGCAAAGGCGAAATTTGCGTACAAGAATAGACACGTTACAGATTTATCATTAAATATCAAAGGAAAATTATATGGAAAAAACAGTTTTTATGGATAAGTATCCTATTCATTCACTCACATTGCGAAAATCAGAACTGCGCTATGAGAGCATGACTCAAATGCTTGACTACTTTAAAGAGAAAATAAATGCTCATCCTGTAGCACATTTTATAGCCATTTTTGACCACTATGCTCATACGAAATCATTGGGTGGTGAAATTATGGAAGGGTTAAAAGATGTTCAAAATATTGTTTTTTGTTTTGGAAGTGCCATTCCGAGCACTAAAATGGTCGCAGTTCGCCCTCGAAGCATCGGGATTTGTGAGTTTGAGGATCGTTTTGTGATTGAATTTATGGAAGCACCGAAAGAGGAGCTTCATGCGGTGATGCAGGCATGGGCAAAAGCGTTGGTAGATTAATCTACCAAAGTGCTGTAATCTCTTCGTCCGTTATCGCCTCTCTTAAAAGTACGGGGATTCCTTTAGTGGAGAGAGTACTTTTAAACCCTTGTCCAATAGTTCCTGTAACAAATACATTAACACGCTGATTGACGAAAAGTTCACTTAAGACGGAAGAAGGCTTTGTTTGATTGAGAAGCAGAGGATTAGGAATCATCTGCTTCTCAATGGTTTGATGGTTCTCAAGCGTGAAAAAATGAATGTACTTGCCTTTAGGATTTAATACTGTGTAAGGAGAGGTTTCACTTTCACTGCACAAGGCAACCACGTAACGTTCTTTACTGCTTTCTAGATGCAAAGCATGACCTCCAAGTAGTGCCAAAGCGACTTTATTGCGCGCTGATTTAATGATGCGAGCAAAAGTTGGGCGAGAAACTTCCATCTTTTGTGCAGCTTCCTCTTGGTACAGCTCCAACAAATCCATCAGATAGAGTGCTTCAACCTCTTCGGCTAAAAGGGAGATAGCTTCTTCGTGTAAGGCATGTTCTTGTGGAATAAAATGGCTACAAGGTGGACGAAACGAAATAGATCGTTTACTTTTGTGGCGTGCCATAATTCCCCTTTACGTGTTGATGGCATATTATAACATGATTTGAAATACTTGACATATGTCCATTATGAGAGTATTATTTTGGACATATGTTCAAATAGAATATTAAACTCAAGAAAAGGATTTAAAATGACTATTATATTTCCAACAATGAAAGACGATGGGCTTGAAGCAAAAAGAGGTGCACATTTTGGTAAGGCAACGTTTTATACGGCAGTTGTCGTAGAAGACGGTGTTGTTAAAGAAGTAAAAGTGTATAAAAACCCTGGTCATGTAACCGGAGGCTGCGCTAATGCTGTGGCAAATATACAAGCACTGGGAGCTGATACACTTGTGGTTTCAGGCATCGGTGGAGAGCCTTTGAAAAAGTTTTTGGCTGTTAATGTTGCTGTTTATTTCGATGACAAAAACGAAACAGTGAAAGATGCGTTAAGCGATTTTTTAGCGGAAAAAACGGTTAAGATTGACCCAAATCATACCTGTGCACATCATTAAAAAAATGAGCATAAAACTGATACGGCTACGGCAGATGTCAGTTTTTAAGACGCTTTTGGGTAAAATCCCCCTTAAAAGCTAATTAAAAAGGTCAATCAATGGGTTTAGGTGTCGGTATCGTAGGACTCCCCAATGTCGGAAAATCAACCACGTTTAATGCACTTACCAAAGCGCAAAATGCAGAATCTGCAAACTATCCTTTTTGTACAATAGAGCCCAATAAGGCTGTTGTTCCCGTTCCCGATCCAAGACTTGAAGAGCTTGCAAAGATTGTCAATCCTGAGCGCATTCAGCACTCAACGGTGGACTTTGTGGACATCGCTGGTTTGGTAAAAGGTGCGAGTGCGGGTGAAGGACTTGGCAATCAGTTCTTGTCTAACATTCGTGAAGTCGAAGTCATTTTACACATGGTGCGTTGTTTTGAAGATGAGAACATCACGCACGTTGAAAACAGTATCAACCCGCTTCGTGATATCGAGATCATCGAAAGCGAGCTCATTTTTGCAGACGTTCAACAGCTGGATAAAAAACTAGACCGTCTTAAACGTCAAGCCAAACTTGAAAAGGGCGCGCAAGCGATGGCAGAAATCGCCACGGAACTTCGCGCACACCTTGATGACATTAAACCTGTCAGCACTTTTCCTCGTAAAGACGATGAAAATTTCCAAGCACTCGATAAAGAGCTACGTTTTCTCTCCAATAAAACCATCATCTATGGTGCCAATGTCGATGAAGCGGGGCTTTTAGAAGAAAATATTTTTGTAAAAGCGGTCAAAGAGCATGCCAAAGCAGTCGGTGCCGATGTTGTTGTTTTATGTGCGAAAGTCGAAGAAGAGATGATCGCGCTTGAGGATGATGAAGCCGAAGAGTTCTTAAAAGAGCTTGGCATTGAAGAATCAGGTCTTAAACAGATCATTCGTCTAGCCTTTGACAAACTTGGTCTTGCGTCTTACTTTACCGCAGGTGTCAAAGAAGTACGTGCTTGGACGATTGAAAAAGGCTGGCGTGCTCCTAAAGCGGCGGCGGTTATTCACAACGATTTTGAAAAAGGATTTATCCGTGCGGAAGTCATTGGCTACAATGATTTTATCGCCTATAAGGGTGAAGCTGGCTCAAAAGAGGCAGGTAAAATGCGCCTAGAAGGTAAAGAATACATCGTTCAAGATGGCGATGTAATGCACTTTAGATTTAACGTATAAACTGCTTTAAATGTTTACATGTAAAAGCTTTACATGTAAACATTCTTCTTTTACATTTCAAATTTTTTT
The DNA here is from genome assembly GCF_000813345.1 of Sulfurospirillum arsenophilum NBRC 109478. NCBI lineage: Bacteria > Pseudomonadati > Campylobacterota > Epsilonproteobacteria > Campylobacterales > Sulfurospirillaceae > Sulfurospirillum > Sulfurospirillum arsenophilum. Next base: position 814,984 of record NZ_BBQF01000001.1, read on the forward strand.
AGGGAGTCATTCATGAAATTATGGGTTACTTTAGTATGTTCGGCACTGATGCTTTGCGCGGCTGAGAGAACATATACATACGAAGAGTTAGATGTCCGTGAAGATGGTGTTTTGGTAGAGACACAAACACTCAAACTTGCAAACGGCATTGGACAATTTTTCTACGAAGCTGGACAACTCAAAAGCGAGACACCGTTTAAAAATGGACTTCGCGAAGGTCTTGGCAAAATCTACTACGAATCAGGCAAACTCAAAAGCGAAACCCCTTTCAAAAACGATAAAATCGAAGGGCTCAAAAAAGAGTATTACGAATCAGGTGTGCTTCAAACCGAAGTCACTTTTGTCAATGACGAAGCTGAAGGTGTCGGAAAGTTTTACTACCCAACCGGCAAACTCCAAGGCGAAACACCTTTCAAAAAGAACCAACCAGCGGGCATCACCAAACTTTACAGCCCAACAGGTCAGTTGATCCGAACTATCGAATTTAAAGAGGGGAAAATCCTCAAAGGCTTTGACTACAACGACCAAGGCAATAAGATAGAACTGAATCGTGATGAGTTGATAGAAGCTACAAAGTAGCTTCTTCTCATTTTACTCTCCACTCTGCGTTTCTCCATCATACGCCATAATCCCATATTCAAGATTGAGGACAGTTTTAAAACCCATATGTTTTAAAATGCGTTGACAATACGCACTCCTACTTCCGCTGTAACAGTATAAAATAACAGGGATGTTCTCTTTTCCATTTAACTGTTCCATAGCATTGTGAAAGCTGGTGGTTGGGATCAAGAAGTCTGTTCCTTTGATGCGGTTTCCGATCCACTCCATCCACTCGCGTGTATCGACAAGGTTGAACTTCACGTTGCCATTTTCTCTAGCTTCTAGGAGTGCTTCAAGCTCACTGCTATCGAGCTGCTCTTTTTTCATTAACACTTCACATTCTTCTTTGCTTAAGCCCCTAACGTGTGTATGAGCTACTTCTTCTATATTCTCTTCTTTGGCAAGTTCGCGCGCGTGTTCAGGGGTGCAAAAAATTGTGCAGTGGCATTTGCCTTTTTGAGGGATTTCTACCGTGAGTGCAGGGGTACAAGGACACAAGCGATTATCTGCTTTGGCTTGCTCTTCGGGTGTGCTTCCGATGACCATAAAACAGGGACAGTAGCGTTTGCCGTAGATGAGTTTATTACGCGTTAAGCCCTGTTGAATCGACTCTTTTACTTCAGTAAGTGGTGTGTATGAAAAGCCAAATTGCTCACATACCTTGTCGGTAAATACTTCTGTTTTTTCAAATTCTGCTAAAAATTCGGGTGAGTTCATATCTATTTTAGTTATCAAATGTATTTCCTTCATTTATTTTTATATGCCGTATTATAGAGAATTTGTATTGGAAGAAAATTAAAAGAACGCTTTACATGTAAAGCATCAAGAAAAAGAGCAGATTGATTTTACATGTAAACCCTTTTGCGATTTTTTTGCTCTTTTTTTGCTTTACTATTTCTCTAGTTGGTTAAAAAAATAAATTAAAAAAAGAGTTTAAGATGCAAACGATTCAACCGCAAGACCGTTCAAGACTGGATGAACTCAAACATCTTCGTGATATTTTTAATGCTCAAAATTCCAAAGAGCTTAAAATTGCGTTTGGTGCGCTTCACTCATGCCTTGAAATTTCGGAAGAGGATTTGGAAGTGCAATTTAATCGTTATTTTGTAGGTCCCATGGAGCCTATTGCCGACCCATTTGCTTCCATTTACATCGATGATCCTGATGTGGTGATGTCAAAAAGTACGTTACATGTAAGAGAATTGTACGAAACGATGGGCTTTACGAATCCACTCAAAAACATCATTCCCGATGATCATTTGGGTGTTGAACTGGACGCGTATTACCAACTACTCTATCTTGAAGAGGCTAAAGGAATAACTTACTTAAGTGACCTTCGTCACTATTTTTTACATGAACACTTAAGCCTTTGGGTGCCGCGCTTCATTGCGCGTGCCTTAGAGCACAGTGAGCATGACTCCAAAGCCATGACCTTTATTTTATTACAGCTCAAATCGTTATTGATAAGAGAAACTACTACACAAGGAGTTACCGCATGAGTTACTCAAAGGAAAACGTTGAGTCCATTGTGAACAATGGACTCAGCCGAAGAAGTTTTTTAAAAGGGCTTGCCGCCAGTGGTGTGTTGTCTTCATTCCCTGGAGGCATTCTCCAAGCCAATGAAGATCTTAATACTAAAATACCGTACCTAGGTGAGAAGAGTTATAAAACCTTTCGTAATGCCTGTCCTAGAAACTGTTACGACACCTGTAGTATTAAAACCTACGTTAAAGATGGTGTGATGCAGTTTATCGAGGGTGCGACTGAATCTACATACACCAGAGGTGGTTGTTGTGTTAAAGGCAATTCTTACGTCAAGCGCGTTTACTCAGCGCGTCGTCTTAAATTCCCGATGATGCAAGTAGGTGGTAAAGGTTCAGGCAACTGGAAACGCATCTCATGGGATCAAGCGATGGATATTATCGCGAAGAAACTGTTAGAGATGAAAAAAGAGGATGGCACACTATTAGGTGCGGCACTGACAAAATACTCTGGTAATTTTGGTATCACGCATTATGGTATTGAGGGTATGTTTAACTCCATTGGTTATACGACAAGACTTGCGGGCACACCGTGTTGGCCAGCAGGAATTGACGCGCAGAACCTCGATATGGGTGATATGTGGTGTAACGATCCTGAAGAGATGAAAGACAGTAAGTTTATTATTCTATGGGGTGTCAATCCTGCGAGTAACTCAATTCACTCGATGAAATACATTTATGAAGCCAAGAAAAAAGGGGCTAAAGTTGTTGTCATCGACCCCGTTTTCACAGAAGCAGCTTCTAAAGCAAGTCAATACATTCAGATCAAAGCAGGCACCGATGGTCTTTTAGCGCTTGGAATGGCGAAGATTATTATTGACGCCAATTTGCACGATCAAAAATGGCTCGATGCAAACTCAAAAGGGTACAAAGAGTACAAAGCATATCTCGATAAAGAGATCAAATTAGACAATGTTTCCAAAATCACAGGCATTCCTCTTGCAATGATTAAAGAGTTGGCTTTATCGTTTGCAAAAGCGAAACCTGCAACCATTTGGATGGGGTATGGTATGCAACGTCACACCAATGGCGGTTCGATGATCAGAGCGATTGACGCATTCGTTGCAGTCTCTGGAAACATCGGCAAATACGCAGGTGGAGCACGTTATGGTCACCTCAATACATGGGGCTTTAACTATGCAGCGCTCAGCATGCCAAAACCAGAAGGCAGTGTGGGTTATACGGGTCCTGAAGGGGCAAAAGGGGATGTTGCGCAAGGTAAAGATGCTAAATCAAACTATACCGACCGCTTTTTAAATATCAACAAAACCGCGCGCGAACTGATTAACGCAAAAGAGCCAAAAGTAAGATTGCTTTGGGTGGCATGTAAAAACGTTTTTGCACAAGATTTTGACCGCAATCAACTCATCCGTGCTTTCCAACAACTTGACCTTGTTGTAGTGGCAGACCAGTTCTTCAATGAAACCGCCAAATGGGCAGACATCGTTCTCCCTGTCGCGACGCAATTTGAGGAGTACGATGTGAACGTCTCGTACTGGCACTATTGGTTAACCCTTAATGAGCAAGCGATCAAACCTCTTTTTGAAGTCAAATCCGATCTTGAAATTGCAGCAATGCTTTCCAAACGCATGAATCAACTTCAAGCTGGTTCGTGTACTTTCCCTCAAAGTGTCGATACTAAAGCGATGATGGTCAAAGAGTTTAACCCTGGCATTTACGAGCAATTTGGCATCAAATCATGGGAAGAGCTTAAAAACGGACCCGTCAAAGCTAAAGCGGTGATCCCGTATGCCGATGGCAAGTTTAAAACACCAAGCGGTAAGTTTGAGTTTTACTCGGACAAAGCATTGGAACTTTTTGGAAGCGCATTACCAACGTATCTTGAAGTACGTAAACCGTACGATAAATTCCGTATGACCTCACCTCACAGCAGATGGAGTTTGCACTCACAGTTCCAAAACTTAGAGTGGATGGAAGATGTGCATCCTGAGCCTTACGTGTACATCAACCCTGATGATGCGGAAGCCAAAATGGTCAAAGAGGGTGACACCGTAGCGGTCTTTAACAAACAAGGACTCTTACGAGTGAAAGCAAAACTCACCGACAATGTTCAAGCAGGAACCGTTTTGATGTACGAGCAGTGGTATAACAACAACATTTACAACGTCAATGAGCTTATCGATGATACCAGCTCTGACATGGGTGCATTTAAGACAGGTGCGCCTGGCGTTGCACTGCATGATACCTTTGTCAATTTTAGAAAACTATAACAGGAGATTGTGATGCAAAAAGCTTTTTTAGTCGATGGCAGTATCTGTCTAGGATGTAATACGTGCGCAATGGCCTGTAAAAATCAGTATCATCAAGATAAAGGGATTTTGTGGCGAAAGGTGCGTGAGATCGGAGCGGAGGAGTATCATATTGATAACAACAATATTTTACCAACCTTAGTTTCGTACCAAAAAGCGCCCACAGCGGAGATGCCGATGGAGCGATTCTACTTTTCACTTGCATGTAACCATTGTGAAAATCCAGCGTGTGTGGCGATTTGTCCTGTGGGAGCGCATACGAAAGATCCTGAAACGGGCATTTGTAAACATGACCAAACGATCTGTATTGGCTGTGGAGGATGCGTTAAAGCATGTCCGTTTGGCGCTTCAAAGTTCAATGAAAAGATGGGACAAGCGGAGAAGTGCAGTATGTGTTGGGAAAGACAAGCGGATGGTAAAACAACGGCATGTGTTCAGTCTTGCCCTGTAGGCGCTATTGCTATCATTGATCTTCACGATCCAAAGTATAAAGAGTATGCCAATGCTTCTCCGATAGGCATTGACTATGCGATCAACGCGGAGACGAAACCGACGACGCGCTTTATCCACCCTTCGATGCCAAAAGAGGTCTATAGACTTCCAAAAGGATAATCTCATGAGAGCAACACTTCTTACTTTAGTGTTCGCTTGTAGTGTTGTGTTTTCTTACGCTTGGGGGAATCCTCCCCCGAGTACCTGTAGTTTTGGTGACCCTCGTTTTGAGGCATTATCCCACCAAAACGTTACGCTTGTAGAGCCTAAAAACTACGTGGTAGGCGAAGAAAACTTCGTTATAATACAGCTCGAAAAGCCTGAACTTCCCTCAGGCTACATGGTAAGTGTTTTTGTGGATACTCTAAAATCACCCAAGAGTGAGCCTGAAGTTCAAGGTTGGTACCCTAAAACGAGCATCAAACCTTTGGTTGAGGGAGTTTATGAGATGTCGGTTCGTGTGAATCTGATGTATAAGGGGAGCTGAGGCGGTATTTTGGTTGCAAGTCTTGCAAATACAAAGATTCGTTTTACCGCAAAAAAGCCAAAATGATAAGGAGCATCAAACGTGGATAAACTTTTTTTGGAACGATTGAAGACGCTCACAATTCTCTATGCCGAAGATGAAGAGGGCATACGTAAAAACATTGCGGCATCGCTTCGCTACTATACCAAAGAGGTGATCGAAGCGGAGAACGGCAAAATTGCCTTAGAGCTCTACAAAACTGAAAATCCAGACATTGTGATTACCGATATTTTAATGCCTGTAATGAACGGCGTGGATCTTGTAAGAGAAATTCGTAAAACCGATGAAATAACACCGCTTGTCATCATCTCTGCACACACCGATAGAGAGTATCTGCTTAAAGTGGTTGATTTACACTTAGAACAGTACATCATCAAACCCGTCAATCTCAATGGTCTCTTAGAAGCCCTCGCGCGCTGTTTAAAGCGCATTGCTCAAACGCATACGATTGTGTATGAACTTCCGTGTGGCTACTTGTATGATGTTGACCATAAGCATTTAACTTATGAAGGTGAGACCATTCATCTCAATAAAAAAGAATCGGGATTTTTAGAGTTACTGCTTCATAATAAACAACGCATCGTTACCTATGATGAACTCCAAGCCAATGTATGGCAAGATGATGTGATGACCGATAGTGCACTTCGCTCCTTGGTGCGAAATTTACGCAAGAAGTTACCGAAAGATTTTATTACCAATTTATCGGGAGTGGGGTATCGATTTGAGATGTGCTAGACTTTTTGTTTTACTGCTCTGTTGGGTGAGCTTAGGCAGTGCTCAGGAGTGGAAAAATCCTTTTTACTACCGCAATGACGATACCGCTTCGGTTCTTATCAACGAGCGTGTGGCAGGCTCGCACATCAAAGTTTTTTTACCGACAATGCCTTATTTGTACGTCTCCAAACTGGTCAATGGCACACTGGTTCGCTCCAGTGGCAACCATGAAGGGTGGGAGTATATGATGGCAACATCGTATACGAAAATAGACGATCTCACCTATGAATTTTCCCTGCGCAAAGGGGTTCTGTTTCAAGATGGAACGCCGTTTAATGCGGACTCTGTGGTGGAAAATTTTAGTTATTTTATGAAAGACCCTGTGGTCTATTCGGACATTCATAAAAGGCTTAAAGGTGTGAGTAAAGTCGATGAATATACCATTCGTATTCATCTGCACAAACCTTACGGACTACTTTTTAGCGATCTCACGTCCATCAATCTTTATACATCCGCCTATCTCAAACGTTATGGTTGGAGTACGAAAGAGGGTTCTACATGTAACAGCATGCAAGCCCCTGGTCCTTATGGTTTAGGCCCTTACATTCTGAAGCAAGGGTACGCAACAGGGCGGTTTCAAACGCCTATTTTAGAGCTCAAAGCCAATCCAAACTACTATGAAGCGGGCTTGCCTTACATTGAAAACATTACCATCTATACAGAACTTACCTCCAATCAATCAGTCTCAATGGCGTTGGAAGAAGAGCAATTGGATATAACGCCCATTCCTTTCAACAAAAAAGTGGAAACGGTACTTTCCAAGTATGCAAGGCTCTACACCAAGCCTTCAACGCACAGTATTTCGATCTATTTTAATCTGCTTAAAGCGGACAGTAAACTCCAAGATCAAAACGTACGCATCGCGCTTAATAAGGCACTCAACCAAGCCAATTTACTCAATTTTGTTTATAAAAAAGAGGGTGAACTAGCGCCCACAGAAGCTTCAGTAAATTATCGCTCCGTCAAACGAGCAACGGGGAATCTTCAAACATGGGGTGAACGTGCGCGCCAAAATCCCGAAGAAGAGAGGGAACTCAAAAAGATTTTAAATGGGTTGGAGCTGGATGTCATTACAATGGATCGTTTTATGTTTTTGTGGCGAGGTATCGAGCATCAGCTTAAAAAGTACGGTGTGACCCTTCATTACACGACCACACCGAATGAAAAAGAGATATACGAACAGCTCCTCACCAATCGTCAAGCGCCAAAAAAGTGGGATATCTTGACATGGGGCAATGATGACTGGAGCAGTAATAACCCTTGGACGGCCTTTTTTGCATACCGCATCTCCGATAAATGGTCAGCGATTGATAAAGACGATTTGATGCAAGAGTACATCGAACATTTCTTTGATGTCGAATTTCAAAGTCCTGCATATGATGAGGTGGTTTCTAAAATTGTCAAACGTGCGTATGAGAAGGCGTATATGCTTTTTGTTCCCTCTCCAAACATTGTTTTAGCCGTAAACAAAGAGGTCCGTTATGAGCCTTCTTCTGTTTTATTGATGCCCCTTTGGAGAGCAAAACTGACCAAATATCACTGGTCGATTAGAGGCAATGCAGCGTATCCTAAAGAGCGTGAGGCTCCCATGTTACCATTAAGGTTTGATTATGATTAAGTATCTTTCCATGCGTTATAAATTTTTTCTGATGGCTTCTTTGGGCATTTGTGCGATTGTCACGCTCTCCTTTTTAGCATTTGATATAACCAATAAAGGTGTGGTCAATGTCAACAATGTCTTTGAAGGTTCCAAGCGGGTTCAAACCATTCAGCAAACCTACATTTTGCCGCTGTTTAAGCTAAGAGAACAATCGCTTTCACTCATTATGGCACCGAATGAAGACTTGCGTAAAGATATTCTCTCAAAAATCAATGAGATGCACACTCAAATGGAAGAGCCGTTTAGCAAACTTCCCTCTACGGTTTATGCTCAGTGGAAAAATTATGTAGCACTCATTTTAGCCAATCAAGCCTACCTCAAAGATGATTTTGAAGAGGGCGCGTTCATTAACGCCAATACAGCAGAGCGCGACCAATTTTACACGCTCATGGATTCGCTTGAAGTGTTACAGCAAAACGAGCTGACCCACTCTTCTGAAACCTATACTAAAGCGAATAAAGAAGCAATCAATTCGCGTTATTTTATTGCAGTTTGGTTGATTATTATTGTGCTTTTAACTTTTATGTTTGGTTTTTTTATTGCTAAAAATATTGTTGATTCTATTTTACATGTAAGACGAGGGCTTAGAGAGTTTTTTGACTACTTGAAATCACCTTCCACCGAAGAAGCCACACGTATTCACATTCCCCTTACCAATAAAGATGAGCTGGGCGATATGGCAAGGCAGATCAATCAAAACATTGAGATTATTCAAGCCAACCTCGAGCAAGACAGCAAACTCATCGAAGATGCAACCAATGTCGTTGAAGATCTAAAACTAGGCAATCTTGATCGCAGACTCGTCGCTTCGGGAAATTCTGACCAACTCAATTTACTCAAAGCTGTGATGAATGAGATGCTCGATAATTTGGAGTTACGCATTCAACAAGAGATCGATGAGCGCACCCGTCAAGAGCAGTTACTGATTCAGCAAAGCAAGCTTGCTGCCATGGGCAATATGATCGGTAATATTGCCCATCAATGGAGACAACCCTTAGGTGAGATCAATGCACTTTTAATGATCATTCAAGTGAGACAACACTTTGATGATTTTAATGAAGCCTTTTTAACAGAAAAAATTGATGAGTGTAACCGAATCACAGCCTATATGTCTAACACGATTAGCGATTTTCAAAACTTTTTTAAACCTTCCAAAGATAAAGAGATTTTTGAGATCAATAATGCATGTGAGCGGGCGAGCTCCATCATTCAAGCCTCCCTTCGTTACCACTCGATTGAATTCTCGTTTAATGCTGCAGAAGAGATTATGGTGCTTGGATATCCTAATGAGTTTGCCCAAGCACTTTTGAATATACTCTCTAATGCTAAAGATGTTCTCACTGACAGGCAGATTGAAAATCCGTTCATTCGTATGAGCGTAAAAAATGGTGAGAAATACACGCTCATTAAGATTGAAGATAATGGTGGTGGCATTGCGGAAGAGTATTCGGAACGTATTTTTGAGCCTTACTTTACGACCAAACACGCTAAGCAAGGTACTGGAATTGGGCTTTATATGACCAAAATGATCATTGAAAACAACATGAATGGTATCGTGACCGTTAAAAATACAGAGCAGGGGGCACTCTTTACAATCAAAATTAAGCATCACGCATAATAAACTATTATCCTTGATACAGCATTACTTCAAAATTTGAATTTTTATACTTTTTTTATACTTTTACTTTAATATTTTTTTACAATATTAAAAAGGAGAAAAAGTGAAAGTATCAAAATCGGGTATATCATTAGCTGTTCTAACAGTGTTGATAAGCAATTCTTTTGCAGCAGACACGTTGGCTAATGCATTTAAAGAGGGCAAAGTAAACGGTACTCTTAAGTCAATGTATCGAGATGCAGATATCTCAGGGCAAGATAGTAGTGGCTTTGCACTAGGTGGTGAATTGGGATATGTGACTGGTAATGTCAATGGTTTTGGTGCAGGTGTAACCTTTCAAACTTCTCATACTATGGGCTTAAAAGACGATAATTCTGCTGAAGTTGATGGTAGTGTTGCTATTTCAGAGACTATGCTGAGTGAAGCGTATTTATCATATACCTTTGATAAAACAGTTGTTAAAGTGGGCCGTCAATATATCGATACTCCTCTTGTTTCTTCTTCAAGCTCAAGAATGCTCAACGGTATGTTTCAAGCAATTACAGTTACCAATACTTCTTTACCCGAGACAACACTGATTGCAGGTGCTATCAATAAATGGCAATATAGAGCTGAAAAAATTCAGGATTTAGATGAAGAAATCTATACGTTTTATGCCCTCAATAAGTCGATTAAAGGTTTAGAACTAACGGCACAAGGAACTGTTCATAAAGATGATCGTAATTTACTCTTTGTAGATGCTTCCTATAATTTACCTATCAATTTTCCTCTGACATTAGGTGCTCAATATTTAGGTGACTATGCAGATATCGCTGGTGAAAAAGACTCTTACATGTATGGCTTGATGGTTGGCACTAAAGTAGCAGGGGTTGGTTTATCTGCTTACTATAACTCAACGGCTAAAGAGGGTGATGTGAATTATGGCTATGGACAAGGAACAGATTGGACATACAATAGTGTTCAATGGTTAACGGGTGTTACGGCAGGTACAGATTCTTATCAAGGTAAAATCTCTTATGACTTTGCGCAAATTGGTATACAGGGGCTAAGTGCGTTTACACGTTATGCAGTTTATGATAACTCCGTTAATGCTGCCAATGATGCAAAAGAATGGAACATTGATGTGAAATATAAATTCTCTGGTGCAATGAAAGGATTAGAAACACGTATTCGTTATGCAGATATTACGTATGATCTAGCAGGTAAGCCTGACGAACACGATTTTAGATTTATTGCTAATTATCAGTTTTGATTTCTAAAAGAATGAGTTTGATGCAGGATTTGATCACTTCTGACTCATTCTTCTTTATTTCATATAATGTTTAGATATAGGAGAATACCTTGATATTGAGTTATAATATAATGCATCTTTACACTTTAAAACGTAAGCTGATCCATGACACATTTTAAACGAAAATATCTATCAACGATCCTCTTCATTCTTATTTTCTTCTCTTTAACATTTGCCTATATTGTTCTTGTTTTTATTAATTATGACGCTAATCAAACGATGATGCAAGAGTTAGTGAAAACAAATCAATTAAATATTGTCAAAGGGTATAAGCGTCAAATTGATGAGTGGCTTTCCGTTAAAAAGCGTATTGTCTCTTCTGCTTCAACCTTTTTAGAAAAACTAGATCCTGAAAAAAACTACCATGAGATCAGACAAATTTTACAAAGTGCCATTACAACCGGAGAATTTCGGAGTGTTTATATTGGTTATGCCAATGATGCTTTTATTACGGGTATTAATTGGACTGCACCGCTAAATTATTTTCCTACCGAGCGACCCTGGTATAAAGTAGGTGAAGAGCGCCAAAGTGTTGCCATTACGCTACCTTATATTGATTCTGATCTTTTACAAGAAGTTGTTTCTATCGTTTCTCCTGTGTATAATCATGAAAGTGGACAGCTAATTGCTGTTCTTTCAAGCGATTTGATTTTAGATTCTATTCAAAAAGAAATACTTTCTATAAATTTACCCTTTAACGGGTTTGCATTCCTTGTCAGTAAAAATGGCAAAATTCTTGTGAGTCCTGATGGCTTTAGCGAACAAAAGTGCAATGGATGTGAACCTGCAATATCTGCTATTCTTTCTAACAGTGAGATGGGGGGAACAACAACATATGCACACAATGGCAAAAAATATTTGGTTTTTTATGAACCTTTGGAAAACAGTGATTGGATTTTTGCTACGGTGTTAAATGAAGAGAGCATTTTTGGGGAACTCAATGAGCAGCTTTTTCAAAATGTCATTATGGCGGTTAGTTTTAGTGTATTTGGTGTTTTGGGAGTACTCTTATTTCTTTTTTTATCGCGAAAAATCTTTGAACATAAACGGCTTTTAGATTCTTTTGCACATAGTAGTAGCCATGCTATGGCAATTATTGATAAGCAAAAAAATGTTCTTTTAATCAATGATCCACTGCGAAAATTTTTAACCATCAATGAATCAATAGAACTAGGCGACTCCATCTCTCATTTAAAAGAGATAGCAGGAAATGAAGAATTGATCCAAACGCTTATTGAAGCTGTATATGAGGTAATGGATTGTACTTTTACGGCAAAAATTATTAAAATCCCTAACGATGATACGGCGGAGTGCCTTTTAGCTCAGATAATGCCTATTATAGATAAGGCTTCAAAAATAGAAGGTTGTATTTTAACCATTAATGATATTACCAATGAATACCGCTTAGAAACGCATGCAAAAGAGCATGAACAGATTATGATTCAGCACAGTAAAATGGCGGCTATGGGCGAAATGGTAGGCGCCATTACACATCAATGGAGGCAACCTCTCGCCGCAATTTTAGTTTTGATGGGAATGCTGAGAATTCAAGTAAAAGATAAAATTATTAGTGAAGATAGACTGATTGAGAGTTTTGATAAAGCCGTTGAAATTATAAAATTTATGGAACAAACATTACAGTCATTTAAATCATTTTATAAAACGGGACAAGAGAAAGAGTATTTTGATAGTGCGACGGTTATTGAGGAGGTCGTTAGTATCATGAGACCTATTGCACGTATCCATAACATTGACCTCGCATTTAGTTATGATTATAAAAAAGATTATCCAATGGTTTCGTATCCAAATTATTTGAAACAAATTTTGGTCAATCTCATTTCCAATGCTAAAGATGCTATTTTGGAAAAAAATAGCACCGTTGATGAAGGTCATATCATTGTCTCTTTATCTGAATTAGATGAAAACTATACTATTAGAGTTGAAGATGATGGCATAGGTATCCATCCCGGGTTTGAAGAAAAACTTTTTAAAACAATGCAAACAACTAAAGGGACTAAAGGCACGGGACATGGGCTTTATTTGTGTAAATTATTAGTGGAAAACAAGTTAAATGGTACTATTAACATCATTTCTTATTCCAATCCGACTGTCTTTGAGTTGGTTTTTTTGAAAGGCAATTAATGGATAAAAGTGTTTTAAAGCGGTTTAATGACTTGCGCATTTTATTAGTTGAAGATGATGATTTATTGCGAGGCATTATACGTGATGCATTAAGTCTTTATTGCCAAGATGTACAATGTGCAAAAGATGGGGAAGAAGGGCTAGAGTGTTTTCATAATGGTAATTTTAATGTCATTATTACCGACATTAATTTACCTAAGATGAGCGGACTTGTTATGGCAAAAGAGATTCGCAAAGCAAGTTCGGAGATCTCCATTATCGTGTTAACGGCTTACGATACTTCCGATAATATATATGCCTCTATCGATATTTGCGCATGTGCTTTTTTACATAAACCTTTTGAGCTCGAACAACTTTACAACACATTACTGATGTGTCTTAGTAAAATTGTATCAAAACATCAATGGCTTGATTTATCGCGAGGATTCTCTTATAACCTTCAAACAAAAGAACTTTTTTGTGACGAGAAAGAAATTCATCTTACAAAGAATGAGTCGCGTTTGTTGGCTATCTTAATTGATCATTTGGGAAAAACTGTCAGTTTTGAAAATATTGAGGGGAATGTTTGGTACGATAAAAGTGCTACACCTGAAACCATTAGAATGCATATCAACAAACTCCGTTCCAAGACCTACTATGAACTTATTGAAAATATTCAAGGATATGGATATAAACTTTCTCCCAAAGCGAACATACCTTTAGAAAAATAATTCCTCTTTTCTCTTTTTAGAATAATCCAATTCACCTCTCTTCCTCAATATTTATACTTTTTTTACACTTTTTTTTTACACTTTTCTTGAAATTCAATTACAAGGAGATAGCGAATGAAAAAAGATGTAGGGTTGAAAGCACTACTCTGTTTAAGTGCTTTATTGGTCATCCCATCTATGAATGCGACAGATGTTTTTCCTAAAACAACACTTGAGTTGACAAGTGATTCTGGCGATACCATTGGTAGTATAACACCCGGTACAAAACTTATCAAACTTGATGAAAAAAGCGATAAGAGTTTTGTGATGGTAAATGGTTGGAGTGCGTATGGGGAAGAGAGTGTTATTTTTCAAAATATTGGACAAAGAGTTGTGTATGCACTCTTAAAACCTAATGCTTTCAGAAGTATCGAAAAAGGTCAAAGTAAAACCGATGACTATGATGCCGAATGGATACCCAGTCAAATTAAAGGATGGGTAAAAAGTTCAGATTTAGCCTCCAATCAAGAAGATGTTTGGAAAGAAGGTGCGAAATTGTTTGGTGAGCGATGTGGTTCTTGCCATCAAGCGCACCCTTCAGATGAATTTACAGTCAATCAATGGCCAAATATTGTTAAGGCAATGAAAGATAGAGCAGGACTTTTACCAGAGCAACAATGGCAATTAACGAAATATATGCAAGCGCATGCAAAAGATGCAAAGTAAGGAGATGAAAATGAAAAATAATTCAAGAAGAGATTTTCTTAAAACAAGCCTTATGGGTAGTGCAGCTGTTGTTGGCAGTGTCAACAGTCTAAATGCTATTGATATCGCTAGTGGACCTATTTTAAATGAGTCCCAAAAATTTAGTGCAACACACTTTGGTGCTTTTAAAGCCTATATTAAAGGTGATCAGTTTACGGGAGTCAGTGATTTTGTGGATGATGCTCTCCCAACACCTATGATACAAGCGCTTCCCTCCCGTACCTATGCTCCAACACGCGTGAAATACCCTTATGTACGAGAAGGTTTCCTCAAAAAAGGCCATCAAAGCGATACTTCTAAAAGAGGTAGTGAAAAATTTGTACGTGTTTCTTGGGATGTAGCGTTAGATCTTGTTGCTAAAGAAGTAATGCGTGTACAAAATACTTACGGTTACAAAAGTATTTATGCGGGTAGTTACGGTTGGTTCTGTGTTGGAAAACTCAATAACCCACAACGCCTTATGAATCGTATGATGAAAATTGCAGGTGGCTATGTGGGCAGAACGGGTGATTATTCTACTGGTGCCGCTCAGGTCATTATGCCACACGTATTGGGGACGAATGAAGTCTATGAGCAACAAACATCATGGGATATGGTACTTAAACATGCTAAAAATGTTGTTTTTTGGGGTGCTGATCCTATGACAACGAATCAAATAGCATGGGAGATACCAGCGCATGAATCATACAGTTATATGAGTGAACTTAAAAAGCTTAGTGATGCTAAGAAGATTAATGTCATGTCTGTTGATCCCGTCGCAAATGATACCCAACGCTATTTTGATGGAGAGCATATTCGTATAAGACCAAATACGGATGTTGCCATGATGTTAGGTATGGCATATCATCTTTATAACAATAAACTTTATGATCAAGAATTTATTAAAAAATACACGGTTGGATTCAAACAATTTGAGCAGTACCTGATTGGCGAAAAAGACAATACACCAAAAACTCCTGAATGGGCAGAGCGAATTTGTGGTGTTTCAGCTAATACAATCAAAAAATTTGCAGAAAAGCTTATGAAAGAACGCTCTTTATTGATGGCAGGATGGGCAACGCAAAGAGCCGATCATGGTGAACAATTCCATTGGACGATGGTGACACTTTGTGCAATGTTAGGGCAAATTGGTCTTCCTGGTGGAGGCTTTGGTTTTAGTTACCATTATGCAGGTGGCGGAACACCAACAGCAGATGCACCAGGACTTACCGGTATTTCAACCAATATTGTGAGTGATAAAGAAGGTCCTTGGACTAAGTATAAACCCTTTAATATCCCTGCGGCAAAAGTCGTCGATATGATCTCAAATCCTGGCAAAAAAATTGCATTTAATGGCAAAGAGATTGTGTATCCTAATATTAAAATGGTTTACTGGGCAGGCGGAAATCCTTTCCATCATCATCAAGATCGAAACGCAATGCTTAAAGCATGGAAAAGGTTAGAAACCGTCATTGTTCATGAACCTTTTTGGACATCGACAGCACGTATGGCAGATATCATCCTTCCAGCAACGACTGAAATAGAGCGTAATGATATTGAGAGAATTGGGGATTATTCATCAACACATTTCTTGGCACTTCAACAAGGTATTGACCCTGTTGGCGAATCCAAAAATGACTTTGAAATTTGTCGTGAAATCTGTAAGCGATGGGGCTATGAAAAAGAATTTACAGAAAATAAAACACCAATGCAATGGTTAGAACAATTTTATAAAGAAGCGCTTTCTCAAGGGCTTGAAAAAAACATCACTATTCCAAAATTTGAAGAATTTTGGAAGCAAGGCTATATTAAGTTTGCAACGCCTCAATCTGCAAAAGAGTTTGTGAGACATGCTGATTTTAGAGAAAACCCTATGTTGAATCCATTGGGAACGCCTTCTGGAAAAATAGAGATATTCTCAAAAGTGGTTGATAGTTTCAAATATGATGATTGCAAAGGGCATCCTATGTGGTTTGAGCCAATGGAGTGGCTTGGTAGTTCTAAAGCTAAAAAAACATCATTACATGTGCTTTCTCCGCATCCAAAGTATCGTCTACATTCTCAATTAAGCAATACATGGTTGAGAGATCTTTACGAAGTGAGTGGAAGAGAGCCTATTTGGATTAACCCCGAAGATGCTAAAAAAAGAGGTATCAAAAGTGGTGATGTTGTTAAAGTCTTTAATGAAAGGGGCACAACACTTGCCGGAGCTATCGTAACGCAGGCTGTATCGCAAGGTGTACTTCGAATGTGTGAGGGCGGATGGTATGATCCTATGGAGCCTGGTAAAATTGGTACTATGTGTAAACATGGTGATGTCAATCAGTTGACGATTGATAAAGGAACATCTAGCCTTGCGCAAGCCAATATTGCCAATACTGCATTAGCTGAAATCGAAAAATATACAGGTGAAATTCCTAATATTACTATATTCGATGAACCTAAAATTGCAAGAAAATAATTTTTATACCAAGTAGCCTTTTATAAGGCTACTTCTTCTTGAGATAAATTTAATCTCAAAAAAATAGCAAAATCATTGATTTTATTTTCTTAACATTTTTTTGCCATTTTTTTTTAATATCATTCATTTCAAAATTATTAAGGAGTATCAAATGAAAACATTAACTAAATCAATTGTAGTGACGGCATTATTTTGTAGTATCACTGCGCAAGCAACACCACTGTATACCAAGTGTGTAGCGTGTCATGGATCTACGGGCGAGAAATCTGCTTTGAACAAAAGCTTGATCATTAAAGATATGAGCAAGGCTGATTTTGTGAGCGCGATGAAAGGCTATAAAGATGGCAGTTATGGCAAAGATCAAAAAGCTCTTATGAAAGTACAAGTCACTACGCTTAGTGATGCGCAGATTGAAGAGATTGCCTCTTTTATCGTTAAAAAATAGGTTATATCTATGGCAACTTGTCAAAAAAGGCGTGATTTTATAGGCATGGCACTTACTGGCGTTACAGCTGTGGGTGGTGTGTGTGCGCTTGGTGCGATGAAAAAGAGTTGGGATCCACTCCCAAGTGTGCAATCGGCTGGCTTTGTTACAGTGGATATCTCGACCATACAAGAGGGCGAAGCGCGCAGTTTTCAATGGCGTGGAAAGCCGATCTTTGTGTTACGTAAAAGTGCCGATACGCCTAAAAATGCAAAACGCGATGTGGTTATTGGCGAGAAAATTTTTACTCTTGTCATTGGTTTGTGTACGCACCTCGGCTGCATTCCTTCATACGATGCGAAAAAGAAAAGTTTTATCTGCGCCTGTCACGGTGGCGTTTTTGATGCGAGCGGCATTAACACCTTTGGTCCACCACCTCGTCCATTAGACATTCCTCCCTTTAAAATTTCAGGTGAAACACTTGTCTTAGGCGAAGAAGGCGAAGAGTACAAAAAATTAATCGCGAAAAAAGCGTAGGAGTAGGGCATGGCAGAAATTCGAAAAAGCGAAGGCTTTATAGACTGGCTAGACCAGCGGTTAGCGGTAAAAGCGTTTATGCGTGTGATGATGACCGAATACTGGATACCCAAAAACATCAATTTCCTCTGGGCGATGGGTGTGGTTTTGGTCATTTTATTTGGCGTGTTGTTGGTGACGGGGCTACTTTTATTGATGTACTACAAGCCTGATATCAACCTCGCGTTTGATAGTGTGAATTACACTATTATGCAAGAAGTAGAGTATGGTTGGTTGTGGCGTCATATGCATGGTGTTGCGGCTTCGGCGACATTTCTTATCATCTACATTCACCTTTTTACGGGTATTTATTATGGCTCTTATAAAAAAGGTAGAGAGATGATCTGGATAACAGGCATGGTGCTTTTTATCGCCTTTTCCGCCGAAGCGTTTAGTGGTTATATGCTTCCTTGGGGGCAGATGAGTTACTGGGCGGCACAAGTGATAACTAACCTTTTCAGTGGCATCCCTGTTATTGGCGATGATGTCGTCATTTGGATACGGGGTGATTACGTGGTGGCGGATGCGACATTAACACGCTTTTTTATGCTTCATGTTGTACTCCTTCCTTTGGTGATTATCGTCGTGATTGCGGTGCATTTTTACTCACTTCGCTTTCCGCATGTGAATAATCAAGATTCCGTTGAGTTTGATTTTGATGCTGAGTCAAAAAAGTTTTTAGATGGAGACAAAAAAGAGTCTAAAGTCGTTCCTTTTTGGCCTGTCTTTCTCTCCAAAGACTTTTTTGTGGTTGGCTTTTTTATGACGATTTTCTTTGCCCTTGTCTGTTATCACTTTGACTTTGCGATGGATCCAATTAACTTTGAGCCTGCAAATTCAATGAAAACACCAGCGCATATCTACCCTGAGTGGTATTTTTTGTGGAACTATGAAGTGCTTCGAGGCTTTTTCTTTGACATCGGTGGCATGGCGGCGATGGATATTGGGTTAATCGCGTTTGTGATCGCCAACATTGTTTTTATGATCTTGCCATTTTTAGATCGCAATCCGATGAATACGGCACCTGCACACAAACGACCTATCTTTAAATACTGGTTTTGGCTTTTGGTGTGCGATATGATCGTGCTCACGGTCTATGGAAAACTTCCTCCCACAGGTATGAACGCATGGGTTGGATTTGTCGCAGCCGTTATTTTTCTAGGATTGTTTATCGCCCTTCCATTTATTACCAAGCACGAAGCCAAAGGAGATGAACAATGAAAGAGATCAAAATTTTAGCCATTGTGCTCTTTTTTACGGCGGTGACTTATTGGGGCGTGGAGCCATATGCACATTCGCAAATGCACCCGCATGTCGCACCCGCTGATTTTAGTTTTAAAGACATGGAACCTTTACATGTAAACGGAAATGTGGAAAATGGTAAAGCTCTTGTTGAAGCTAATTGCATTGCGTGTCATAGCATTAAAAGTTTAGGACAAGAAGCGCCTATGAGCTTTGAAGATGCGGCAAATGCGTATGGTGTCGTCCCACCAGATCTCAGTCATGCAGGTGTTATTTATGATAAAAATTACCTTGCAGGCTTTTTGAAAGACCCTGTGGGGGCGACCAAACTTTTGCATAAATTTGGAGATACCAAACCTTATGCTATGCCCAGCTACACTTTTTTAAGTGAGCAAGAGATAGCCGATATTGTGGCGTATTTAGGGAATATTGTCTCCACAAAAGCTTCCAATAAAGTTGTTTTTGAAGAGGCGTGTGGCAGATGTCATAGTATAAAGTACGACGGGTTCAAAGCACAAACTCCTACAGCTTCTCTAAAAGGTTATCTTGGTGCTGAAGCTCCTGATGTGTCGATGATGATTCGCTCTAAAAAAGCGGAGTATTTAAACACGTTTATCAACGAACCACTGAAGATGGTTGAAGGCATTGCGATGCCTCGCGTGGGACTGACTGAAGCGTCTCAAGAGCAAGTGGTCGCTTATATGGAAAATGTCGGGGATCGCAAAAAAGCAGAGCGTGAAAGCCTTGGCTTAAAGCTCATTGGATTTATGGCTATTTTTACCCTAATAGCGTATTTGTGGAAAGTTAAAATTTGGAAGGAGGTGGAGTAATCCACCCCTTTTTACTTCATTCCTTCGTCTTTGTTTCTTCAATTTTTATCGTCAAAAATCTTATTTTCTCTGCGATTATTTTGCTCTTTTTTTTATTTAAAATTTTCCTTGAAGCTTCAAATTAATTAGTAAACAAACGGGCATATTAAAGGTTTTGACAGATGCGTTTATGGGTCTGTCTGGATGCGGATTTGATTGAAAATAGCGCATCATTCTTGGCATAAATTAACGTCATAAATACTTTACATGTAAAGTGTTTTTACTACGAAGGAGAAACGGATGAAATTGGCAAATCTTAGCTTGGCAGCTCTTTGTGTTGCAGGACTTAGTACCTGTTCTTTTGGTGCAGATACGTTGGCTGATGCCTTTAAAGAGGGCAAAATAAGTGGTGAGTTAAAGGCATTTTACTGGGATCGTGATCGCAATCCATCCATTCCGAGTGATTCTATTTTTAATATGGGTGTTATGCTCAATTATAAAACAGGCTCTTTAAATGGCTTTAGCCTTGGCTTAACGGGACAATCCAATAATGCTCCCTTTGCGAGTTCTAATGCAAAGCAACAATTTGGTTGGGATGAATACGGCTCTGGCGCACAACTTTCTGAAGCATATCTTGCTTACCATGCAGGTAAAACCACCGTTCAAGTGGGTCGTATGTTCTTAGATACGCCACTCATCGCCTCATTAGGCAACCGTATCATCAAAGAGTCATTTGAGGGTGCAAGCATCGTCAATACCGACCTTCCTAATACGACATTAACCGCAGCCTACGTTCAAAAATTCCAAGCGCAAACCGATGGGGCTGGAAACGTCGGCAAATTTACTACCTATAGCAATCCTTACGGCACATCCCCTCTTTTGGAAGATGGTGCGTATACTCTCGTAGCTGTTAATAAATCGATTACAGGCTTGACCTTAACCGCAGCGTATGCCGAAGATATGAATACCAACGGCTCAATGGCGTATGCAGAAGCGGCGTACAGTGTTGCCGTGAATGCATTTACGTACGGGCTGGCAGCGCAATACTACTACAATGACAAAGAGATCACAGGGACGAAAAGCTCTGACTTGTACGGATTCAAGGCAAGCCTAGGATACGGTGCTATGAGCGGTTATGTAGCCTACAGCAGTGTCAGTAAAGATGCAACCGTCACACCTGGTATTGGTTGGGGTGCAGACCTTGCATATACGGGCACGATCATACTTTCAAGCAGTTATCCTGCCAATACCGATGCTTATGCTATAGGTCTTGGTTATGCGTTTACGCCAACAACGACGGTGAATGTCGCTTATACGGTAACGGACGATGATGACCTCTCTTACGGCAAAGCATCCTATATTTCTCTTACGGGCAATTACGCCTTTGATGGAGCACTTAAAGGGCTTAACTTCTTAGCAATGTACGATAAAGAAAATAGAGATAAAGCAGGTACTAAAGATAAAGATGAATTTAGATTTAGTGCAGTGTACAAGTTTTAAAACGGATAAACTCTTTTACATGTAAAGTTACATGTAAAAGAGTTCTCTTTAAAACAGTTCAGGTTTCCCGAAATAATACCCTTGTGAATAATCAATCCCCATGTCGCGTACGATCTCGTAAATCGCTTCATTTTCTACAAACTCAGCAACCGTGGTAAGGTTCTGTTTTTTGGCAAAAAGTATCATGGTCTCTACAATATTCTGATTGACTTGATTATTTTGAATATTTTTAATCAAACTACCATCAATTTTAAGAATATCAGGCTCGTACGAAAGCAGTCGCTCAAAGTTAGAATAGCCCGTTCCAAAGTCATCTATAGCGATTTTAACACCCTTCATTTTGACCTTTTTGATAAACTGTTTTATCATTAAAAGATCTTTAATATCTTCACTCTCCAACAGCTCAAAAATGATGCGATGTGCTTCATCTTCGTACTGTAACAACAAATTATCAATGTAGTCTGTAATCTCGCCTCGTTCGATGTCGTGCATAGAGAGATTGATGGAGATGGATGCTTCAGGAATTTTAGCAAGTGCTGCAAACGAGTTTTCCAAAACGATTTTGGTAATTTTGGTGTAGTAGCGACCTTTCTTTGCTGTTTCTAAAAAATAAAAGGGCGTTAACAGTTGCTCATCTTCGGTCACAAGGCGTACTAAGGATTCGTACTTTTCAATTTTTTGCGTGGTATTGTTTACGATAGGCTGAAAATAGGAGATGATTTTGCGATTATCAATCGCTGTTTTAATCATATGAATCGTCTCAATATTTTTCAGGGCATTGTCATACTCAATGCCTGAGAGTCCATCGGCATAGACGATAGATTGTTTCTTTTGAATGGCATTTTCAATGCCGATTTTGGCGTCTTCAAATATTTTATAAATGCCATACGTAAAACTACAAATAACAGAGATGTCATACTCAATAGCGTCAATTTTGACAATATACTCTTTGACATTGGCTAAAAATTGCTCGAGTACGGCATGAATTTCCTCTTTACTCGCACGACAGTTTCGTCTGTCTATCGCAAAGGCATAAAGCCCATTTCCGAGGTGATAGACTCTTTGAAAACCCCAACGATTGGGCATAAGGTAGAGCATGTTTTTACCAAAGGCATCTTCGATTTTTTCAACATTGGCTTTATCGTAAAACTTCTCTAAAATGGTGTAGTCTTCAATCTGTACTAAAATCAACACAGAGAGACGGTTGGCTTCCAAAAAGTCAAAAAGTTGCTTTTTATCACTCATAATAGCTGTAATATCATGACGCAATGAGATGTATTCATCCACATGACCATCAGGATTTAAGATAGGCTGTACGGTTGTTTTCACATAGTAGGTGTCGCCATTTTTAGCGCGATTTTTAACAATGCCCTGCCATGTTTTTTTCTCATCTTTGATGGTCTTCCAAAGATCTCGAAAGGCCGTTTTAGGCATGTCAGGATGACGAATGATGTTGTGTGATCTTCCAAGAAGCTCTTCTTTGGTAAAGCCTGAGATTTGGCAGAACTTATCATTGACAAAGGTGATGACACCTTTTGGGTCGGTTTTAGAAATGATGGAACTGGTGTTGGTAATGTTTTCGTACTGTTTGAGCAAGAGCGCGTTTTTCATGTTTTCATGACGCAAATGCAGCTTTTCAAGAACCTTACCCAATGTTTTAACCATCTGCGTAACGCCCAAAGGTTTAAGCAAGTAGCCGTCAACGCCTGCTTCGATCGTTTGCGTAAGATAATGTGCCTCATTGTGCGCGGAGATGACAATGATGGCAACTTCTGGGTTGATAGCCCGCATTTTTTCGATCATCTCGATGCCGTTCATGCGTGGCATCGTAATGTCCGTAATGACAAGATCAATATGTTCGTGGTGAGTGGCATACAAGCGTGCGCCATCCTCACCATCAAACCCTACGATGACATCATCAAAAAATTCCGAAAAGAGACTATTGGCAGCATCTCTTGCAAGTGAATCATCTTCAATGTAAAGAAGCGTCATCCCCTTGCTCATTTGTCTGAGTGATGCTGTTTGTGTGCTCTTCATGGTGTATTCCCCCTATAGGTTGTCCAAATTTGACATGACCGATTCCATCTAGGTCTAAATTGACAGAATTTTTTTCAAAAAGCATAACGATGGTTGATCCCATTTCAAAATGCCCGAGTTCCTCTCCTTTTGAGAGGTTCAAGTTGTCGTAGAGGTAACACTGTTGTAGGTTGGCTTTTGCGTTCGTTTGGATGGTTTTATCAAAGGTAAATGCCATCTTTCCGACGTTGAGAGCGCCCACGAAAACCATATAAAAGAGTCTATTTTCTTTGGTATAACATTCCAGGACTACACGCTCATTTTCAACAAAAAGACCGTGAATTTTTTTTAGCCATGTAAAGTTTACAGGGTAGAGGTGCCCTGGTATATGCACCGCTTTGGCAACGCGCATATCGATAGGCGTGTGGTAACGATGGTAATCGCGAGGAGAGAGGTAAAAGTTGACAAAATCACCTTCATCCAAACGCTCTTTTGCCTCTTTTGAAATATAATCTCCAAGAAGGCTTCTCACATCGTATGAAAATCCTTTAATCTGCAAAGCGAGACTGTTTTCAATTTTTCCAAAAGCACTGATAAGACTATCGCAAGGCGAAATGAGCGTTTTGTCATTGATGTTAAAAAGGCGACGCGTTTTAAAACGTCTGGTAAAAAGGGCATTAAGGCTTTTATAGGCTGAGGCTTCTTCAAATTCCATCAAGTCAACTTTCATCATTGAGGTGTAGGTTTTGTTGATGGTGCGTTGTATTGGGTTTGGGAACTCTTTGGACGCAAAAACGCCAAAAAGACGAGACGCAATAGAACTTTTAAAGTTAGGGTAACGTTGCATAGGACTCTTTTGTATAACTTTTTTCGTGTTTAAAAAAGGGTGAAAAAAGTAATGGAATTTTTAAAAGAATAGATTATACCAAATAAAATAACTTTTTTGTTGTTCAAAGATCATACATGCTAAAATTATGCTAGGATTTTATCTTTTATTCTTAATACTTTTTTAAAAAAAGGACAAAGCAGCGATGGAAAAAGTGACAGGTTTTTGGCAGCGTTTTGTACAGTTTATTACATTTGTGAATCTTCCAATTCGCAAGAAATTTTTCCTTTTTGAACTTGGAACTTTCTTTTGGTTTATGCTTATCGGCTGCGTTGCCGTCGCTTCCTTGAGTTTCATACACTACCGCTACTTGCAAATCACCCAAACCACATTTCCCTATATGAAAGTGGTCTTCACGATCCAGCCAGAACTCTCTTCCTTGGAGCGAATACTCAATAGCAAAGAGGTCGATAATAATTTTTTGGTGGTGAAAGGGCCTATCTCTCAGATGAAAAGCAGACTTTCAGAGTCTTTAATGAATGGTCAAAAAAGTAACAACAATAGCAACATTTTTGAGATGATCATCCAGTCATTGTCCAAAGATGACACCGAAAGTGTGCGTGCTTTACAAGCTATCTCGAATGAGATCAATGCGATGGAAGAGATGGTGCTTTCTTTGCAAAAAAAACGTGGTACGATAACAGCTGGTGATATTGAAAAAATGAAAGAGTTCTTGGCTTTACATGTAGAGACAACGCAAGAGATGACACAAGAGCTTTCTAGCCGCATCAATGGGCTTTACCAAGGCTACAACCAACAAGTAGGCAACACCATCCGACTCTCCATTAACACGATGGCTATTGTGATTTTTATTGCGGTTGTTTTATTGATGCTCTTCACACGATGGCTTAGAGAAGCATTTTCACGTCCGATTGAGTCGATGATTCATCAGATACACTCCATCGGTACGGGTGAGGTAGACCTGAGTAAAAAACTCAAAATAAAATCCAAAGATGAGATAGGCACACTCTCCAAAGAGTTCAACAAACTGGTCGATACCGTCTATGGCGTTACCGTTTTCAAAAAAGTCATTGAAGAGGACAGCTCGCTTGAAGTGGTTTATACAAGACTTGGCGAGGTTTTTGAAAAAGAGGCGGGCATTCACAACTACCGCATTTTCGATGTTAATTCTGCGAAAGGAACGATGAGTGTGGTTTATCCGCATATTACCGATGAAAAAGAGTTCTTAGTGTGTAATGAAGAGATACAACATAACTGCACCCTATGTCGCGCTCAAAAAACAGGGCATAAAGTCTCGTCGT
Organism: Sulfurospirillum arsenophilum NBRC 109478; assembly: GCF_000813345.1. Classification (NCBI taxonomy): domain Bacteria; kingdom Pseudomonadati; phylum Campylobacterota; class Epsilonproteobacteria; order Campylobacterales; family Sulfurospirillaceae; genus Sulfurospirillum; species Sulfurospirillum arsenophilum. Next base: position 840,507 of record NZ_BBQF01000001.1, read on the forward strand.
TTGAGTACGAGGGCGTGTGCAGAGAGTTTATACACGATGGAAACAAACGACATGTGTGCATTCCGCTCATCGTCTCAGGTCATGCGGGCGCTGTTGTACAGTTTGTATTCACTAAAGAAGATGCTGAACACGTTAACGAAAAAGTATTCAAAGCGGAGAGTTACATCAAGCATTCGCTTTCCGTTATCGAGACAAAACGTTTGATGAACACGCTGCGTGAATCTTCACTGGTCGATGGACTGACAGGGCTTTACAACCGTCGTTTCTTGCAAGACCACAGCAACCAAATCATCGCAAGCACACTCAGACGTAAAAAGCAGATTAGCCTTTTGATGTGTGACATGGACTACTTTAAGCAAGTTAATGATAAATATGGTCATGACGTTGGTGACAACGTTCTAAAAGAGACATCGCACATCCTTAAAAAATGTGTGAGAGAGTCAGACATCATCATTCGTTTTGGTGGTGAAGAGTTCTTGATTTTGCTCATCGACACTGAGGTCAATTACGGTGTGAAAGTCGCTGAGAAGATTCGCCTAGCGGTGGAAGAGTTTAACTTTAAAACAACCGATGGTATTCTTAAAAAGACCATCAGTATGGGTATTAGCGACTTCCCTCATGACACCGATGGCTTCTGGCAAGCGATTAAATTCGCCGATGTAGCACTTTATAAAGCCAAAGAGAGTGGACGTAACCGTTGTTTGCGTTTCACAAAAGAGCTTTGGGATCAAAAAGCAAATTTTTAAAAAAGGTATTTATGTTTAACGAGTTTATCACCGAGCCAAAAATGCTCCAAAATCTAAACGATTTGGGCTATGTAGCCATGACACCGATCCAAAAAGCGTGTATTCCTTTAGCACTTGCTGGCCGTGACCTTGTCGCCAAAGCTAAAACAGGCAGTGGCAAGACTGCCGCGTTTGGATTACCGCTTTTGATGGCGTTACATGTAAACTCCATGCGCATCCAATCGGTCGTGCTTTGTCCCACGCGTGAGCTTGCCGAACAAGTGAGTGCAGAGCTTAGACGTTTGGCTCGTTTTGCCCATAACATCAAGATCGTTACGCTGTGTGGCGGTGCTCGTTTTGTACCTCAGTGCATCAACCTAGAACATGGTGCGCACATTGTGGTTGGAACACCTGGGCGTATTTTGCAACATTTACAAGAGAAGACTATCAACTTTGAGCATATTAAAACGCTCGTTCTCGATGAAGCCGACCGCATGCTCGACATGGGTTTTTACGAAGACATCGAGAAGATCATCGCCAAAATGCCAAGTAAGCGTCAAACCTTGCTGTTTTCTGCAACCTTCCCCAAAGAGATCGAGCGCATGTGTAACGAAGTGCAAAATGATGCCATTCGCATCAGCATCGAAGAAGAAGCACACACCTCTCCGAACATCACACAAGTATGCTACACCGTCGAACCACGCGAAAAAGAAGCAGCACTCAAAGGTGTTTTACTGGAAAGTGATGCCAAGTCGGTCATCATCTTTTGCAAAACGAAAATAGGAGTCGCCGAGCTTCAAGGTTATCTTTTGGATGAGGGTTTTGACGCACTTTCGTTGCATGGCGATTTAGAACAAATCGACCGTGACGAACACCTGCTTCTGTTCGCTAACGGCAGTGCGCAAATCCTCGTTGCGACCGACCTTGCTTCACGCGGGCTGGATGTCAAAGATGTCGAGATGGTCATCAACTACGAACTACCTCAAACGATGGAAATCTATACGCATAGAATTGGTCGAACAGGACGCATGGAAAAAGAGGGCATGGCAGTAAGCTTCGTCACACCAAGAGAAGAGGGTTTCTTTGAAGAACTCACAGAAGCCAATTTTGCCTTTACATGTAAATCCATAGGCGATTTGGACACAAAACTTTTCAAGCCTAAAAAAGCCCTTTACATCACGCTCTGCATTGATGCGGGCAAAAAGCACAAAATGCGCGCTGGTGACATCCTTGGAACTCTCACCAAAGACTTAGGCCTCGAAGCGAGAGTCATTGGAAAAATTGACATCTTAGAGAAGTTTTCTTATGTCGCGATAGCTCGAGAATACGCCGACAAAGCATTTGATGGGCTTTGTGCTACTACGATTAAAAATAGACGGTTTAAGATATGGAAATTGGGGTGAGTTTTTACATGTAAAGTGGTGAGAGTCTAACCTCTCACCGCTTTCAACCAATTATAAATCGTAGCCTTCGAGACATTTAAAACCGAACAGATATACCCCACGACATTGCGAATGGCAAAGATGCCTTCGCTCTCTAAAAAACACACCAACTCTTTTTTATCATCGCTTGAAAGACCCGAAAGGGCGATGTTTTTACTACTCAAATACTTTTCTATCGTCTCATCGGTATGTTCTCTCCAACTCTGTGAAAAAAGTACGGAAGGTTTAGGCGTAGTATCGTTTACATGTAAAAAGCCTTTAAGTGATTCGAACAGCGATGCAATCGGTTCTGTATTGTAGTTGATGCAGATCATCCCGATGGGTTTTTCATCTCCATCTCGCACGATGATGCTCACCGCTTTGAGGCGTTTGCCTTCACTGCTGGTTTTATCGTATGGTCCGACCCAGTTCTCTTTGATGCTGTTTAGGTCTTTGAGCTCACTGAGCATTGCATCACCGACGCGACGTTTGGAGAAGGCATTGACGATGTGGACGAGTTTTTTGGCTTCCAAGTCGTGCATGACGACTTCAACATTGGGGTAAAACAGTTTTCCGATAGCGTCACATAAAGTGACATAAGGTTTGAGTTCTTTTTTCATTCCTAAATTATAACACTAATTTAAAGATAATTTGTCTAATTTAGACTATAATTCTAAAAATTACCACAAGGAAAAAACATGGCAATCGGTTTTATAGGACTTGGAAATTTAGGTTCAGCTATCGCAAAACGACTTGAAAGTATGGGTGAAGAGGTAATCGTTTGGAATCGAACAAAAGCGAAAGCGGAAGCCAAAGGGTTTGTATGCGAAAGCTCACCCAAAGTTCTGATCGAAAAATGCGATACGGTACTCATGTGTCTGTTTGACTCTGATGGTGTACGAAATGTTCTTACGATGGATAACGGACTTTTAAGCGCAAACCTCAAAGGCAAAACCATCATCGACCTTACGACCAACCATTTCAATGATGTCATTGAGTTTCATGCTACGGTTGAAAAGCAGGGTGGAAATTACCTAGAATGCCCAGTGCTTGGTAGTGTAGTGCCTGCGAGTAAAGGTGAGCTCACGGCAGTATGCGCTGGGAAGGAGAGTGTATATCTTACATGTAAACCACTCCTTTCAAAATTTGCCTCCACCATTTTTCATCTGAAAGAGGCTGGATTTGCGGCAAAGATGAAACTTATCAATAACCTCTGCTTAGGTTCTTTTATGGCGACTATTGCCGAGTGTACAGCTCTTGGCGAAGCATGTGGCATTGATAAAAAAGAACTTTTAGAGATCTTGGGTGCAGGTGGCGGAAAGTCACTTGTTCTTGCTGCTAAAACACAAAAACTGATCGATGAGGACTTTAGCCCACATTTTAGCACTGCCGCGATCACGAAAGATTTGCATTGTCTGCAAGACTTGGCGTACAGTCTGAACCGTCCACTTTACACGGCAAGTGTCACCAAAGAGCTTTTTTCCAAAATGAAAATGATGGGAAAGGGTGATGAGGACTTTAGTTCGATCTATCAACTTTTCAAAGCGTAACACTTCAAGGGCGTTTTACATGTAAAGCGCCCATTTTTTGCAATTTATAAACTTCTGTGCTATACTTCACGTTACAAATTTTCTTAAAGGAGACCCGATGGCAACTTTTATATCCCATCAAACCATATACCAACCTCAGACAATAGCGCAATTTTCTAACGCATCTGTCCTCGTCGTCCTCCTCCTGAAGCTCCGTTAATACTTCACACCAACCCCTTTTATTTTCACTGTTAATTTTTAAATTGGCTTTTTAGCCCTGAGGATACCTCTACCTAATTAGCACAATTTATATCATTTTTCATTGTTGTTTTCTTGCAATGGCGCAAGATTTTTCTGCCTGATTTTAGGCACATTTGAGCATTTTGACTCATTATAATAACTAGGATAATACTATGCAAAATACACAAACTTTTAAAAAATACAAACCGTATCCATTGGTACATTTAGCACACCGTGAGTGGGCAAGTAACGTTATAACTGGGGCGCCCATTTGGGTTAGTACCGACTTACGTGATGGCAATCAAGCCCTTGTAGAGCCGATGAATGCGACCAAAAAATTGGCGTATTTTCAAAAATTGGTTGAGATGGGATTTAAAGAGATTGAGATCGCGTACCCGAGTGCTTCACAAACGGACTTTGACTTTTGCAGAACGTTGATCGAGCAAAACTTGATCCCTGATGATGTTAGGGTTGCAGTTTTGATGCCGTCCATTGAAAAACACATCAGAAGAACCTTTGAAGCGATGAGCGGGGCAAAAAAAGTAACGATGCACCTTTACAACCCAACCGCAGACAATCAGCGCAAAATAGTGTTTGACAAAAGCAAAGCGGAGATTATCGTTTTAGCAGTTGAGGGGACGCGCATCATCAAAGAAGAGGCAGCAAAATTCAAAGGCGATGTGATGTTTCAGTATTCACCCGAGAGCTTTTCTCAAACCGAGTTGGAGTTTGCGCGCGATGTGGTCAATGCAGTTATCAGCGAGTGGATGCCGACCAGAAATGCACCGATGGTTATCAACTTGCCGAACACCTTAGAGGCATGCACACCCAACATTTATGCCGATAGAATCGAGTGGATGAGTAAACAGATGTTGGAACGTGACGCGGTTATTTTGAGCGTTCATCCGCACAATGATAGAGGCACAGCCGTAGCGAGCGCTGAGATGGCGATATTGGCTGGAGCGCAAAGAGTTGAGGGGACATTGATGGGCAACGGCGAGAGAGCGGGCAATGTTGACTTGATCACGATGGCGTTCAACCTTTACTCTCAAGGGATTGACCCGATGTTGGATATTTATAACATTGATACGATTTTGCAGGAGATCATCACTTTGACACACAGCACGATTCCTCCCCGTCACCCTTATGTAGGCTCTATGATTTACACGGCTTTTTCTGGCACGCATCAGGATGCAATAAAGAAGGGTATGGAGTTTCAAAAGGTGGCGTTAGATGGCTATTGGCACGTACCGTACCTTGTGATCGACCCGAAGGATATCAAGCGAGATTACCGCGATGTGGTGCGCATCAACTCGCAGTCGGGTAAAAGTGGTGTGGCGTATGTGCTCAAAGAGTTTTACGGTATTGAGACGACCAAAGCGCTTCAGATCGAAATTGCCACAGAGGTTCAAAAGTTGTGCGATGAAAAAGGCATAGAGGTGAATGCTGAAGAGATTTTCAAAGTATTTCGTCAAATGTGCAAGCTATAAACATTTTACATGTAAAGGTTTTTGATGTGCATCAAAGCAAAATTTGATGTGTTGTATTAGAATGTGCAAAAAAGATCAAGGAGTGAGCGTAATGGCGAAAGTACTCTCGGTACAAGTGGGACGTGCGCAAACTTATGGTGATGCAGGGTCGAAAGATTTTTTAGAAAAAGAGTGGCGGAGTGCTTCCTTTAAAGAGGTGAGCGAAACACCTCTTTATGTCAGTTTCAGTGGTTTATCGGGTGATGAGGTCGCCGATAAAATACACCACGGTGGAGTAGACAAAGCCATTTTTGTTAACAGCTACGAAAACTATGCCCATTGGGCTTCGTTCTTAGGTCTCAAATATTTACCTTTTGGGGCATTGGCTGAGAATTTGACTATGACGGGTTTGCATGAAAGTAACGTTATATTGGGTGAAATTCACCAGATAGGCACGGCTCTCTTGCAAGTCTCTCAGCCACGCAAACCATGTTGGAAAATCTCACGAAGATGGAATCATAAAGCTTTTACCAATGAGATTTTTACCAGTGGACTTACAGGGTGGTACTATAAAGTGCTGCAAGAGGGCATCATTGGCACAGGCGATGAGATTCGAGTCATTAGGCAAGAAACCCCGCGGATTTCCATTTTAGAGGCGAATGAAGCCTTCTATGAGCCTGAGAAGTATCAACGCATGCTTGAAACAATTTTAGAGATACCCTCTCTGGCTAGCTCTTACAAAGAGAGCATTGTAAAACGGTTGAGTCATGAGAGTGACCTTGGGTATATGAAAACAGAGTAAGTTTAAAAAGATAATGTGTGATAAAATTTCCCCATCATTATTATGCGGGAGCTCTTGTTATGATTAGCATTGAATTTCTTATTACCTCTTTGATTGTTGTTCTAATTCCAGGCACTGGTGTTTTGTTTACCATCTCAACAGGGTTGGCACAAGGTCGAAAAGCCAGTGTTTATGCTGCTCTTGGATGCACAGCAGGCATTGTGCCCCATCTTTTGGCAACGATTTTTGGACTTGCTGCCATTATGCACACGAGTGCACTTGCGTTTGAAGTCTTAAAATTTGCAGGTGTTTTGTATCTGTTTTATCTTGCAATCATGACATGGAGAGATAAAAGTGGTTTTGAAGCTCAAGTTCTCTCCTCGCGTTCAAGTGCGCTCTCTTTGGCGACTAAAGCATTTTTACTCAACATCCTCAATCCAAAATTGACCATCTTTTTTTTGGCATTTTTACCGCAATTTGTTGCACCTGAAACGACATCACCACTGGGTGATATGTTGGTGTTAAGTGCCGTGTTTATGTTGATGACCTTTGTGGTGTTTGTTATTTATGGTCTTTTGGCGCATGGTTTTCGCCACAGTGTTATAGAATCTCATCGTGTTCAAACATGGTTAAGACGTGGTTTTGCTCTGACCTTTGCAGGACTTGGCATACAGCTGGCTTCTTCAACGCAGAAGTAATGAAGAACTTTACATGTAAAGCTCTTCATTGAGTGTGTTTATGCGGTTTTAAATTGTGAGAGTGTTAGGTTTAGTCCCTCAGAGAGTTTAGCCAAATGTTCTGCTGCAGAAGCGATCTCTTCTACGCTTCTTGCATTTGAATTTGAAATGGTGCTGATATTGCGAATACGTTCAATAACGTTGATGGCTTTTTCGCGTCCCAAGTTGGCTTCACTTGCCGTCTCTAGCGCGACTTCTTTGGCATTGTTCATGTTGGTGACGGTTGTGAGCATGAGCGTTTGAGTTGTTTCTGCACGATTTCCTAGGTGTTGTATCTCCGTAGCACTTTTGCGCATCATCTCAGAAGCTGTGCTGACAGATTGGACGATGACAGCAACGGTTGCATTACTCTCCACAAGACTTTTTTGCGTGCGTTCTGCAAGCTTTCGCACTTCATCGGCAACAACGGCAAATCCACGTCCATGTTCCCCCGCTCGTGCGGCTTCTATGGCAGCATTAAGCGCTAAAAGATTGGTCTGTTCTGCAATGTCTGCAATGACAGAGAGCACTTGTTTGACCTGTTCAACATCTTGGTCGAGGTGTTCCAGTCTTGATGAGAGGTCGGTTTGGTTAACCACTACATTTTTGAGTTCATCCGAAACAGAGAGAACTTCTTCTGAGGCATTGGCGAGTTCATCTGAAACCGTGGCTATGACTTGTCCTGATTGGTTAGAGCTTTTGGCACTTTGCTCTAGGATAGAGACCACCGCTTCGGTTGCTTGGGTTGTCTCTTCGATTTCACGTGCGGAATTCTCGGTACTTTTACCAATGTGAAGTGATGTGCTTGAGAGTTCTTCTGCCACAGCAGCATTTTCATGAGCGCCCTGTTTTGCTTCATCGATGGCTTTAGCAAGTTGCGCTAAAAGAGCATTGAAAATGCCCATCATATGAGCAATTTCATCGTTATCACCCGTTTCTATTTTATAGTGCAGATCTTTGTTCTGTGCAATGTATGCACAACCATCTGATGCTTTTTGAATGGAGAGGCGAATCTTACTGATAATAAATAAAAAGAGCAGTGTTACGATGATTGATAAGATGGTCGATGTGATGATACCTGTTATTTTTGCATTCTCTAAAATAGCAAATTCAGATTCTTGTACTTTTGTGGTGAGTTGATCGATCATCTCTTGAAGCTTAAAGTAGTGTTCCGCACCTTCCTCGCTTAGTTTTTTAAGTACTTGTCCATCTTTAGTGATTAAAAACTCTGGTGAATTCGTATTGTGCGTATGTTCTTTAATGATTTTAAAACGCGTTTCGTTGGCAGTTTTGTAATTCGTCGCTTCTTTGCGAATACTTTCTAATAATGCTAATTGTGTGGTGTCTGTTGTGGTTTTTTGAATGATATTCATATGCTCTATAAGGTCTTTATCTGTCTTGAAATAACCTTCAAAATTTTTGCTATCAAATGATAGTTGATATCCCCGTGCATACGTACCGAGCATAGCACTTAAAGCGCGAGCTTCTCCTATAGAATCAATCTTCGATGCGACTTTTTGCGCACCGCTCGTATTTGAAATAAGAAGATACGTTAAGCCTCCAGTGGTACCAAGAAAAATAACCAGTAAAAAGAGGAGTTTCGCCCTAATTGTCCTTAACATTTAATATCCTTTTGTGTAAAATCTCATAAAGCTAAGAGTATATAACTTAATCCTCTACATGCGCAATGTCCTATAGGACGTTGAAGTAAACTTTTTATAAAAGTAAACTCATGAAAAATTAAACTTGATAGGTAGTGTTTTGGAAGATTATGTGTAGTGTCAATATTGATAAATTGCATACTCGGATAAGAAATAACGTAAAAAAATTACGAGAAAAGAGGCATAAGAGTCAACTTGAAATGGCTTTAGCCATTGGTCATTCATCCGCAGCATTTTATGCAAAAGCAGAACTTGGCATACAAAATAAAAAGTTTAATATTGAACATCTTTGTAAAATTGCAGAGGTGTTAGAAGTGGATATTCGAGAGTTTTTTAAAGATTTATTTTAGTGAAGAAAGAGAGCTTTACATGTAAAGCTCTCACAGGATTTAAAAAAGCTCTTTGAGCGTTAATTGAACGGATACTTTTTTGGCAAGACCACGTTATTCTCAGATTAGAATTTATAACTGAGCGTAGCCATTGTAGCCGTGTTCAAATCTTTTTTTGTTAGTGGACTATCAGCGGCATCAGATAACAATTTATCAGCCGTGAGCATAACTTTAGCTTCCCAGTTTTTAGTTATCGAATAGAATGTATCAATCGAAACTCCAGCAGATTTCATTCCAGATTTTGCCTCATATTGGTTATAGCCAGAACGCATTGCTTGTGCTGGAGAAATGCCAAAATAACTTTGCATATGCTCTTCATCCGCCCATGTATTACCCGCGGCAACCTTTAATTTAAGCTGTTCTGTCAGTGAGAATGTCTTGCTTACCTCTAGTTTTGCCGTTGTGCCATATTCTTTATCTCCCTTTGAGATCTTTCCTGAAAGTTTCATAGGCCCAAAATCATATTCTCCAAGAAGATTGACTACGATTCCAGTATCAATATCGCCCATACCTCGTAGATTTTCTCTATCATCTTTTTCTTTCCTACCAAAAGATGGGCTTATTGAAGCACCGATTTTATAGTTTTTCTCATTAATGGGATAACTCCCGATTCCATTCCAATTTGCAAAAATCAAACCGTCTTTATACCTAGCTGAGATGTCAGGGATAAATACAGCATGGTAATTATCCGAACCTTCATATTTTGCTCTATACATCATGCCACCACCAAGTGTAAAAGCCCAGTTCTCCTCTGCAAATAGCGCAGAAGTAACCTGATCTGTTTGTATGGGTTCAGGACGATTTGGTATGTCTTTGCCAAAGGCATTGAGCGTAAATATTGCAATAAGTATAGTAAGACTCATAAATGAGATTGAACGTGAATTGTATGGCATAGTATAGCTCCTTTTAAGTGTGATTTACGTGTTTGGAAATATAGCTGATTATTATATTTTGCACATCGGTCTAAAGTATGAGATACAACAAATAATGACACATCAGACTTTAGACTGATGTCTTTTTTATAAAATTATTTTATAATGAAGGTATGAAAAATTTATTCAACTATTATCTGACTTTTATGAATCGTTTGTGGTGTCAGCTTGCGATAAGCTATGCGTTGCTTTCTTTTTTTGCCATCATCTTAATTGCCATAATGCTCAACAGCATCAACAATTACACTAATTTTCATACAGCCATTACGCTTGAAAATGTTGAAAGGATCATAGACAGTGAAGAGCTTATTGTTACACAAGCCATTCTTGATACGAATAACATCGAATGGTTAAACAAAGCTCGCAATAATATCCGTGAAAAATTGATAAACTTGGAGCAAGGGAGTGGTTCTTCAATTTACCGTATTACAAGCTCTAGCTCTCCAAAGGTGTATATTGAGATAATCGATAAAAATGGTTACCCTTTGATATCGGATTTTGATGATTTTTCAAAAGAAATATCACCCTATCTTAGCAAAATAAAAAGTCAGGACGCAATAAAAAACAGTGTTATATGGCTAGCAAAAAACGGAGCTATCTTAGCGGATAAGGAACTTATAAAGCATGACACTGAAGAACTCATCGGACATTTACGCATTGTGTATATTGCTGAATTTGATCCATGGATACAGTTTAAGAGTGTCATGATTTTTCTGTTTCACATATGGGGTAAGGTTTTATTGCTTTCGGTGCCGATAGGTATTATCTGTGGACTCATTGCATCTCGTTATGTAACGAAGCAATTGCAAAAAATGAATGAGATTACTGAAAGCTGGCGGCAAGGTAACTTTCAAAAGAAGATTTCTCTGCCAAATGATGATGTACTGATGCGGCATAGTGAACATCTTAATAACATGGCACGAGATTTGGAGATGTATCTGAATTTGAAACAAAATCTTGCCATAAGTGATGAGCGAAACCGTCTGGCGCGTGAACTTCACGATACGGTAAAACAGAAGCTCTTTGCTTTGGGTTTACAGATGGCAACCATCAAGACCAAGTCTGCCGCAATGGAAGTTGCTGGTGAACATATCTTTGAGGCAGAAGCTATCACTCGCGAAGCACAGCATGATCTCATGGAAATTATCACGCAACTGCACCCCATAGAAGGCAATAACACTTCATTATTTGAACGTATCGTTATGATTGCTGAAGATTTCAAGCGCCGTTTTGGCATAAGCATAGAACTAAAGTATTCTGAATTTCTCCAGTGTAATACGTATACGGAGCATCATATTTTACGCATTGTTCAAGAATCGCTAATCAATGCAGTGCGCCATGGTAAGGCGTCTAAGATCGTGATTGCAAGTGAAAGACACTCCGAGACTATTACCCTTACGATCATCGATAACGGAGTAGGCTTTATGACTGAGCAAAAAACAGGAGGACTTGGGCTTATTTCCATGCACGAGCGCGTACAAGAACTGATAGATGGAACATTTGACATTAAAAGCACCGTAGGTGTGGGAACTCAAATCACCCTTTCATGGAGAAATGAATCATGACTGAAAAAATTACACTTATTCTTGCTGATGACCATGCAATGGTTCGCAAAGGGCTAACAGCTTTTCTTTCCACTGCTGAGGATATTCAAGTGATGGCTGTTGTGGAATCTGGTATGGAAGCTGTGAGTGCTGCGATGCAATATGCACCTGATGTTGTATTGCTTGACCTATTTATGCCAGATAAACCAGCCGTTGATACGATACGGCAGATTAAAAAAGTGAGTCCTCGTAGCCAGATTATCATGGTAACTTCACATGAAGGCGATGAATACGTGGTGCCAACAACACAAGCAGGAGCTATTTCTTATATACTCAAAGATACAACACCAGAAGACCTTATTTGTACCGTGCGGAAAGCGGCACGCGGAGAAAGTATCATAAGTCCGCGTGTAGCAAAAGCACTCGAAAAAGTTGTTGCAACAAAAATGGAAGATGAACAGTTCCATGAGGATTTAACAAGTCGCGAAATGGAAGTGTTGCATTATATTGCAGAAGGATCGTCGAATATGGATATTGCAACGCATCTGAATATTTCAGAAAAAACTGTAAAATCGCATGTCAGCAATATCCTAAGTAAACTCTATTTAACGGATCGAACCAAAGTTGCGGTATATGCATGGCGTCAGGGGCTTGTAAAGAGATAAGATAGATTTTATCTTACCCCTTTACAAATGTCACGCTTAATCAGCCAATAACTCTTTAGCATAAGCAAAGTAATAATGACGTCCATTTGCACTGGTTTCTTTGTTCGCTAAGATGATAAGACCTTGGGCTTTATGCTGTTTAACAGCCTTATTGTTGCTCTCTACTGCTAAAATAATATCTGCTAATTCAATAGCCCATTGTGCATCTTTTTTCTTCAAAGCGTCTTGTATTGCAACAATCACAGCTTTTTTCCCACCCATAAGTGCGAGGGTTTTTTGGGCATGCTCTTTTGCTGGTAAAGGATGTATTTTTGTTGGGTTTCCATCAAACCACCCAATGTAGCCAGTAAATATACCCCTGATAGTCCACTCAACCGTTCCATAATATTCACCAAGGTAAGGAAGTTTAGCCCATTTTTCGGGCAATTTAACCACTTCAGCGACTTGGTCTATACTCAAACCTTGATTGATAGATTTGAGTGTTTCGTTAAAGACAAACTCAATAGCATCATGGTAATTGGTGAGAATTTCTTTAACATTAGACTCTCCCATAAGTGGACGCGTATGCCCTGGTAAGACGTACTTGGCATTATACGAGAGCATTTTTTCTAACGTATCAATCCATGCACTTATATCACGATATTGTCCTCCACGAATGGGAGAAATATTTGGCCAGCAACCATAATAATTATCGCCACTGAAAAGAACTTTGTAGGAAGGTAACCAAATCAGTAAATGATCATCTGTCTCACCAAGAACGCCATTTAGTTCAAAAGTAACACCATCAATTTCACGTACTACTTTTCGCTCAGTAATGATAGTAGTTGGTGCAACAAAAAGTTGTCTATCTCCTTGTTTCGTGGTGATGCCTTCACGGATGCCAATGCCCTGAGAGAGCGCTTCTTCATCGCTTAACTGATAGCCATGTTGCCTGATGCTTCGTAGATCAAAGACCTCTTTTAATGCATTCATTTTCCCTAAAATAGGTTTTATAGGTGCTGATGCAATAATTTCTGGCTGAGTATCCATAAAAACCCCAGCTCCTCCACGATGATCGGGATGCCCATGGGTATAAATGATCGTTTTTACAGGCTTATTGGTATGCTCTGCAATAATTTTCTTCAACATCATCGCTCTTGATTCCGAATCAAGTGTATCAATTAAAATAACCGATGTATCACCAATGATAAAGCTTGCATTACTATGTGCATATCCCATGACATGATAGACTTTATTTGGGATGATCTCTGTGACTTGCTTTGGATAGGCTGTCGATGAAAACGCTTTTAAGGATTGTTCATCGACAGTATTTTTGATTGATTCGGATGCTGCAAACAGACTACTAGCCATAATGGCTAAAGTGCATAAGAGAGCATATTTCATATCTTTACCTTTTAGATATTTAGTGTTAAGTGTATTCTAGCCTGCCCACTTTTTCTCATAAGGGGTTAAAAAAGCTCTTTGAGCGTTAATTGAACAGTTTTAAGCATCTCTTTACGCATCGCATCATCACTCGTAGAAATTCCTCCAAAGAAGAGATGATCTAGTGTTTTAGCACCACAAAACCCAAAAATTCCCTCATCAGTTGTTTGCTTTAGACTTTTTGTCATTCCTGACGCATCATAGTACGCATTTGGCGTGCCTTGCGTGGTAATCATAAGAGCTTTTTTATCTGAAAGTAATCCTTCGACAGTACCTTCTTTGGTGTATTGGTAAGCAAAACCGTACGCAAAAACACGATCAATATAGCCTTTTAAAATTGCAGGCATCCCCGTCCACCAAAGAGGGTAGATGAGGGTGATGGCATCGGCATTTTTGATGTACGCTTGTTCGGTTTCAATATCGTCTGGCGTATTACCACTGCGTAATTCTTTAAAATCTAGAGGGCAAAGAACAGGGTTAAATCCAAGTGCATAGAGGTCTCTCACCACAACGCTGTGTCCTTTGCTCTCAAGCGAACTGATCGCATTTTCTAAAATGGCATGATTGAAGCTATCCTCAAAGGGATGAGCATAAACGATAAGATGATTCATAATAACTCCTTTTAGTTTTATATCTAACTATTTTTGGTTTAAAAAAACTACTTCAGATTGTGCATGATCTTTTCCAAAATAGGATCGACCACATTCATCTGCTCTTCTGAAATCCCTTGAAAAATTTTAGTGTTCAGACTTTGCGAAATCTCTTGAAAATCTTTCTCAAACGCCTTGCCTTGTTCGGTTAAACGAATGTAGGTTACGCGGCTATCTGTGTCACTTTTCTCTTTGAGCACATAGCCTAAAGTAACCAGTTTATCGACCAGTACAGTGATAGTTGGTTTGCTACGATGGATTTTTTCCGCAAGCTCTTTCATTGTAATATTCTCATGACTGTAAAGAAATGACAATATACCGCCATGTGATGGCACGATGCCATAGATGCCTCGTTTTTCAAGTTCTTGAATAATGAAGCGATGGGCTTTGTCTGAAATTCTGCTGATGCGTGCAATAGTAATTCTAGGTTTCATGAGGAGTATTATAGTTAGATGTCTAACAAAAGTCAAGAGGAAAAAAGAAATTTAGGGCTTTACATGTAAAGCCCTAAGGATTAACCGATGTTGGTATAAACGGCTTGAACGTCGTCGTCGTCTTCGATTTTTTCGATGATTTTATCTACATCAACCATTTGCTCTTCGCTAAATGTTACAGGATTATTGGCGATGCGCTCTAAGTTAGCTTTAGTCAGAGTAATGCCAAGGCGATCAAACGCTGCATTGAGCGTTCCAAAGTTAGTGTAGTCTGCATAGACAAGCACTATGCCTTCTTCTTCCTCGATCTCTTCAAGTCCAGCGTCGATGAGTTCAAGTTCTAACTCTTCGATGTCCATGTCCGCAGTCTTTGCAAACTCAAAAACGGCTTTACGAGAGAACATAAATTCGAGTGAGCCATTGTTAACCATCTCGCCGCCCGCTTTTTTAAACGCACTTTTGATGTTCGCTACTGTTCGTGTGTTATTATCGGTTGCGCATTCCACAAAAAAGAGTGAACCATGAGGCCCTTTGCCTTCAAAGGTGACTTCACTTAGGGTTTGAGCATCTTTGCCAAGGGCTCGCTTAATGGCCGCATCGATGTTGTCTTTAGGCATATTCTCAGCTTTGGCATTGAGGATCGCTGTACGGAGTTTTGCATTACTCTCAGGGTCTCCACCGCCTTCTTTCGCTGCCATCATAATCGTTCGGCCAAGTCTTGGAAATACGCGTGACATATTTCCCCATCGTTTCATTTTTGATGCTTTTCGGTATTCAAACGCTCTTCCCATAGGGGTCAATTCCTTGTTGTAATGTTCTTAATAGTGCACTATTATAGCTTGTTTATACCTTGTTTAAAATAAGAGTTTTTTCTATAATTCCAAGAACGTTCGCAAATTCAAAGGATAATATGATGGAAAATCTCAAAAAAATCTATAAAAAACATGGCTTTGAGCTGATTTGCGTTCCTACGCAAGAAGAAGCTCTCAGCGTTGCTATGAGTTTCATTAAACCACATATGAGCATAGGTCTTGGTGGCTCAACGACAGTTAAAGAAATAGGACTTTATGATTATGTTACTTCTCGTAAAGACATTACACTTTTTAATCAGTACGAAGCAGGCATTAGCATGGAAGAAAATAGCGAGCGTAGGCATAAAGGCATTCTTGCGGATCTTTACATCACCAGTACGAATGCACTCACTAAAAATGGCGAACTTGTCAATGCCGATGGCAGTGGAAACAGAGTAGCTGCGCAGATATTTGGACCTAAAAAAGTACTCATCATTGCAGGCATTAACAAACTCGTTGAAAACGTGGAAGAGGGCTTTAAACGCATACACGATGTGGCAAGTCCTAAGAACATTGAGCGCATGAATAACCTTGCGATTAGTTTGGGCAAAGAACCACGTCATAACATGAGCAATATTGGTAAAAAATTCTCGTATATTAATGGTGATGATGAAGGTCGTACGACGATTATTTTAGTCGATGAGGTGCTTGGTTATTAAGATGTTTCTATACGAAGCATTTTACATGTAAACAGCTAAAGGTGTGACATTTTTAGATTTTCCAAGGAAATTTGCATTAAAGTAGAATTATAAGAAGCTTGTTGTTAAGTGAACACTAGAATAAAACGCAACAACAAGCTTTTGTTTTTACATGTAAATTACTTAATAAGGAGCAATCTATGAAAAAATCACTTTTAGTGGGTGCTGTGGCAGTGTGTCTTGGGGCATCGCTTTACGCGGCAGAGTTTATCAATGTTCTCACCGGTGGAACAAGCGGTATTTACTATCCTCTAGGCGTTGCGCTTTCGCAAATGTATGCCAAAGCGATTCCTGATTCTAAAACTGCGGTTCAAGCGACCAAAGCCAGTGTTGAAAACCTCAATCTGCTTCAAGCCGGACGTGGTGAAGCGGCGATTTCTTTGGGCGATTCACTTTCCGATGCGTATAAAGGCAATGCGGAAGCAGGCTTTAAAGCTCCTCTTTCTAAACTTCGCACCATTTCAGCGCTTTATCCAAACTACATTCACTTTGTTGCCGCAGCCGATTCTGGCATCAAGTCATTTGCTGACATCAAAGGTAAGCGTATCTCTGTAGGTGCTCCAAAATCAGGAACGGAGCTGAACTCAAGAGCCATTCTCGCAGCAGCAGGGCTGAGTTACAAAGACTTCTCTAAAGTTGAGTATCTCTCTTATGCCGAGTCTGTAGAGCTTATGAAAAACAGACAGCTTGATGTCACATTGCTTTCATCGGGAGCTGGTGTTGCTGCGCTTCGCGATCTTGCGACCTCTCAAAAAGTGGTTTTCTTGACTATTCCTGAAGAGATTGTCAAAAAAATTGACGATCCTGCATACCAAGTAGGCATCATTCCTGCCAACACGTATGAAGGTCAAACGAGCGACGTTAAGACCGTTTCTGTTCAAAACTTCCTTGTAACCCATTCTGGTGTATCAGAACAAACGGTATATACTATGACCAAAACAATGTTTGAAAACCTAGACCAAATGGTTGCTGCACACGCTGCAGCGAAGGGTATTAGCCTTGCAAATGCAGCGAAAAATCCTCCAGCACCATTGCATCCAGGAGCTGAAAAATACTACAAAGAGATGGGTATTATTAAATAGACTTCTTACAAAACCAAATTTGTAAGAAGTCAAGCACCAAGGGTGTGTGGGTATTCTGCCTAAGAAAACCCAGTGTTAACGTAGTTTTTGAAGCTTTGCTTTAAAAACGTGTTCAGAGTTCTGGAAGAACTTTAATAAAAACAGTTGAAGGAATAAGTATGTCTGCCTTATTAACCGAGGAAGTTCACGAAGATACTTCCGATTTTGAAGAGCATGGGCACCAGCGACAGCTTATAGGCTGGGCATCACGTTTGGTGATGTTTGGTGCGCTCGCATTTTCTGCTTATCAGATCTCTGTTGCGGCGTTTCATCCATTTTCAAGTTTGATTATTAGAGCTTTACATGTAAGCTTTTTGGTTTTCTTGATTTTTATGCTTTACCCTGCAACGTCAAAGGGTCGCACACAACAGAGTATTCCTTGGTATGACCTTTTTCTCTCTCTTTTTGGGTTTGCGCTTGGTTTTTATCATCTGGTTTTTGAAGCAGATCTCATTGAGCGTTCGGGTGATCCGACGAGCATGGATCTTTTTGTAGCAACGGCTGCAAGTGTTCTTGTTTTTGAAGCTGCAAGGCGTGTTGTAGGTTTCGCTCTGACCTTGGTGTGTGGCATCTTTTTGGCGTATGGCTTTTTCGGTCAATACTTGCCTCTTTCCATAGCACATCGAGGTTTTGGGTTTGATCAGATCGTGAGCCAACTCTACTTAGGAAGCGATGGCATTTTAGGAACACCTACGCTTGTTTCAGCTACGTATATCTTCTTGTTTATTCTCTTTGGAACGTTTTTAGAGCATGCGGGAATGATTCGCCTTTTTAACGCACTAGCTCTTGGTCTTGTTGGTCGTGCTCAAGGTGGACCGGCTAAGGTTGCAGTCATCTCTTCAGGACTCATGGGAACCATCTCTGGCTCAGGCGTTGCCAATGTCTTAACCGTTGGTCAATTCACCATTCCGTTAATGAAACGCTTTGGCTACACCTCAGTTTTCGCAGGTGCAGTAGAAGCAACAGCATCCATGGGTGGACAGATTATGCCTCCTGTTATGGGGGCGGTGGCGTTCATTATGGCAGAGACGCTGAATGTGCCATACGCTGACATTGTTATGGCGGCGATTATTCCTGCAATGCTGTATTACTTTACTGCCTTTTGGATGGTGCATCTTGAAGCAGGGCGATTGAAACTCTTAGGAATTCCTGCCGATCAATGTCCCAACCCTTGGAAAGAGCTCAAAGCAAGCTGGTACTTAGCGCTTCCACTCGCAGCCTTGGTGTATATGCTTTTTCATGGCTTCACCCCGATGTTTGCAGGAATGATGGGTTTGACACTCACGTCTGTATTGATTTTAGGCGCAGCTCTTGCTGCGCGCATTTCCCAAGTTGCATTACGTTATGTCTTTTGGGTGGCCATCGCCCTTGGTGCATCTAGCTTTTTAGCCTGGGGCATTGTTCCCGTACTTGGTGTCATTGCTCTTTTAGTACTTCTTAACTTTGTCGTTCAAGGTGGGCGCGATACGCTTAGAACGATGAAAACAGCGCTTATTGATGGTGCAAAACAAGCACTGGGTGTGGGAATCGCTTGTGCTATTGTCGGTGTTATCATCGGTGTTTTAACACTAACGGGTGCGGCATCGAACTTTGCTGGGTTTATCCTCGAAATTGGAGAGAAAAGTCTCTTTCTTTCCTTGCTTCTAACGATGGTAGCGTGTTTGATCTTGGGAATGGGAATTCCTACCATTCCGAACTACATCATCACAAGCTCTATCGCGGCACCTGCACTGTTGAAACTGGGTGTTCCGCTCATCGTAAGCCATATGTTCGTTTTTTACTTTGGCATTATGGCTGACCTCACACCTCCAGTTGCACTTGCTGCTTTTGCGGCAGCTTCCATCGCCAAAGCTTCAGCCATGAAAATTGGTTTTAAAGCAACACAAATCGCCATAGCAGGCTTCGTTGTTCCGTTTATGGCAGTGTACGACCCAGCGTTGATGCTTCAAGGTGATCCGACGGCTCTAGCCGTTGTTTACATCGTGATTAAAGCGCTGCTTGCGATCTATCTATGGGGTTGCGCAGCGATTGGGTATTTGTGGTCACCACTGCATATGTATGAGCGTGTCATTGCTGCCTCTACAGCAGCTTTGTTGGTTGCAGCGATTCCTTTGACCGATCAGATTGGATTTGTGTTAGGGTTTATGTTTATTGCATGGAATTGGTGGAAAACCCATAAACAATGATGGCGTTATGTCTAAGTTCAGGAGCAGTAACCGTGACACTGTTCCTGAACTCTTTTACCCTCGCTTGGATGCACTCGGTTGAAAAAGTACGCTGGGAAGAGCAGTGGAAAGTCGAGGGGAAATCTTTACATGTAACTTCTGCCAGTGTGCGTGGAAGTGGGGCAGGGATGGAGCCACCACTGGATGCTGTATTTAAAGAGGGTGCTTGGCACTATACGCCTCATGTCGCACCACTTCAAGCACTCCGTCTTGCACATTCTCCGTTTACAAAAGAGTATGAACTTTGTTTTGATGGTAGATGTACACCGCTGAGTGACTTCTTCTTAACACTCCCTCAAATTGACACTATTGTTCTTGAAGCCTGCGAACGCTAGAATACCGCCAATTTTTACATGTAAGGCTTTTTAGTGAAATCAGAACTCAAAAACTACAGTTATATTTTTTTAGGCTCGCTTTTCTTGAGCTTTGGTGTTGTCTCTTTGTTTATTCCCAATGCTTTGGTAACGGGTGGAACATCTGGTATGGCGCTTTTGGGGCATTACGTTTTTAAACTGCCTGTTGGAATGCTTATGGTGCTTATTAACGCACCGCTTCTTTTGTTGGGTACAAAATATTTTGGAAAGCATTTTACGATTCGCAGTATCATCGCGATTGGTTTTACCTCTTTGTGTATTGATGTGATGGTTGAATATTTACATGTAAGCGCTCTCAGCCACGATGTTATCTTGGCGGCTATCTTTGGAGGCATTGCTGTTGGTATTGGTTTAGGGCTTATTTTAAGTGGTCACGCTTCTGCTGGGGGTTCGACCATTATCGCTAAAATCGTAGCGTCTAAGACGAGCATTAAAGCCTCTTCTGTGATGCTTTTCATCGATATGCTTGTTATTATAGCGATTGCAATTTTATTTGGTAAAGTTGACTTGGCTTTGTGGAGTTTGGTGAGCATTTACATTACGGCTAAGAGTATCGATATGTTTTTAACACGTGGACCTTCTAAAAAAGTGGTACACATCGTTTCAACCAAGATCGAAGAACTTTGCTCTCAAATTGTGCTTCATTTGGGTAAAAACGGCACGATTGTGCAAGGTAATGGTATTTTTGAGCACGAAAACAAACGAATGATATTTTTAGTTGTCGAAAATGGCAAAGTACCACGTTTAAAAGAGCTGATTCAAAAAGTTGATGCTGAAGCGTTTATGGTGGTTATGGAAGCGTCTGAACTCTTAGGTCGTGGGCATTAAAACTTACTTTTGATGTTAATCCCAAACTGATCGTTTTGCTTGGCAATACCTGTTTTATCGTAGGAAATACCAAGGTTGAGTCCTTTGACGATTTCATTGAGCTGAAAATTGCTATAGACACCCGTGTAGGAGAGATTGGTTTGCATCTCATTGGCAATGACATAGCGTGATCCTAGCGTAACGTCTTTACGAGGTGAGTAATTTAGATCCACGGCGTATGCAGAGGTGTTGGGCGTATAATTGTTCGAACTCAGAGCGGAAGAGGTTGGCAGAAGATGATCTTTGCCTTCCAAGTCGCCACTTGCGCTATGACTGCCTTCACCGACTTTAGAGTAGGCGATGAAACTTCCAAAATTCTCATAATTCACTTGCGCTTTTACCCCAAATGCATTGGTTGTACTGATACCACTTTGTGCGATGTTTTGACGGTAAGTGTCAGCATAGTAATTTGCACTCAGTTTATACCCAAGCTCTTCTGCTTTGCCATGGTACAGAGCTTCGGTGTAGTAGATCGTATTGTCCGTACTACTTTGGTGCATTTCTGACGCAAAAGACTGGGTTGCAACTTCAAGTTTCAAACCTGCTACGGGAGCGGTCTGGTAGTGAAAAAGAATCTTTTGGGTTTTAGTGCTTGAAAATGCAGTCTCGTCCTCTTCTTTTCCTTCATTGTAGCTAGCATTGATTTTATGTGTTAAATTGCCATCAAGTAAGGCATCGATGAGTGAGTCAGCAGCAAAGAGTGTGTGGGAAAGAAGGATGAGGCTAAAGGTAAGTTTTTTCATGGTGATGATGAAAGCGTAAAGCCACCGAAATGGCTTTACATGTAACGCAGGAGGGAATGATTACATCATTCCGCCCATGCCTCCCATTCCGCCCATGCCACTCATATCTGGCATTGATGGAGCTTTGTCCTCTTTTGCATTGCTAATAGTAGCTTCCGTTGTCAAAAGTAGACTTGCAACAGAAACCGCATTTTGAAGTGCGATGCGAGAAACTTTAACAGGATCAACGATGCCTGCTTCAAACATATCCACATACTCACCTGTTGAAGCGTTAAAACCATAGTTTGCTTTGTTGCTTGTTAGAACGTTGTTTGCGACAACGCCTGCATCAAAGCCAGCATTCTCAGCGATTTGTTTAAGAGGTGCTTTAAGGGCACGCGTAACGATCTCAGCGCCGATAGCTTCATCGCCTGTAAGATTTAATTTGATTTTTGCATTTGCAAGCAAGAATGCAGAACCACCACCCACAACAATGCCTTCTTCAACAGCCGCTTTAGTCGCTGAAAGTGCATCATCTACTCTATCTTTTTTCTCTTTCATCTCTGTCTCAGTTGCAGCGCCCACTTTAATGACCGCAACACCACCGCTTAGTTTTGCTAAACGCTCTTGGAGTTTTTCTCTATCGTAATCACTGCTTGTCTCAGCGATTTGCGCTTTGATTTGACCAACACGTGCATCAATTCTAGCTTTATCGCCATTGCCATTTACGATGGTTGTGTTGTCTTTGTCGATCACGATGCGTGCTGCTTGACCAAGATCTGCCAATGTAGCTGCTTCAAGTGTACGTCCTAGCTCTTCGCTGATCACTTCACCACCACTGATGATAGCGATGTCTTCAAGCATTGCTTTTCTTCTATCGCCAAAACCTGGAGCTTTAACCGCAGCGATGTTTAAAACACCTCTGAGTTTGTTCACAACAAGGGTTGCCAATGCTTCACCATCGATGTCTTCAGCAATGATAAGAAGAGGTTTACCTGTTTTTTGAACTTGCTCAAGTACTGGGAGTAGGTCTTTAAGGTTAGAAACTTTTTTGTCAAATAACAAAATATAAGGGTGCTCTAAAACCGTTTGCATTTTTTCTGGGTTAGTCACAAAGTAAGGAGAAAGGTAACCACGGTCAAACTGCATACCCTCAACAACGTCTAACTCGTCTTGGATACCTTTAGCTTCTTCAACGGTAATAACGCCATCTTTGCCTACTTTTTCCATAGCTTCAGCGATTAACTCACCGATAACCGTGTCAGAGTTTGCCGAGATAGTTGCAACTTGTGCGATCTCTTTTTTATCTTTAACCGCTTTTGCCATTTTTTTAAGCTCAGCGATGATCGCTTCTGCTGCTTTGTCCATACCACGTTTCACTTCAACTGGGTTTGCACCAGCAGTGATGTTTCTAAGACCTTCTTTGAAAATTGCGTGTGCTAAAACCGTTGCAGTCGTTGTACCATCGCCCGCTTGGTCAGCCGTTTTAGAAGCAACTTCTTTAACAAGTTGAGCGCCCATGTTTTCGATAGTATCTTTAAGTTCGATCTCTTTTGCAACAGAAACACCATCTTTTGTGATGCTAGGAGCGCCAAAGCTTTTTTGAATCAAAACATTGCGACCACGTGGTCCCATTGTAACTTTTACAGCGTCATTGAGTTTTTTGACACCTTCATAAAGTGCATTGCGTGCGTTATCTGAAAATTGAATCTCTTTTGCCATGTTTATTTCCTTTTTCTATTATAGATTAATTATAAAACGCCTAAGATATCGTCAGTGTTCATTACAAGGTATGGTTTACCTTCTAAAGTGAGCTCGGTACCTGCATATTTTGCAAACACAACTTTGTCTCCAATTGAAACAAGACCTTTTTCTGCAACTTTTGGACTTACCGCTCTAACAATACCGCTAAGAGGTTTTTCCTTAGCATTGTCAGGGATGATAATACCTGAAGCAGTGGTAGTCGCTTCTTCGATTCTCTCAAGAAGTACTCTTTTTCCTAATGGTTTGAAAGTCATTTGTATGTCCTTTTGACTAAAATTTTTAGCACTCGCTTATTTCGAGTGACAAAATTTTACACAAATATGGCTCAAAAGTCAAGAAAAAAGCGGTAAAAGTTTAGTCTATTGTACTCAATGTTTTTCAGTTTTTTTTCATATTTTAAGAAAGACACTATAATTAACCTAAGTATAAGTTTTATGACTATATAATGCCAACCTCTTTTAACCATGTCAAGGTAGCTCAGCTGGTTAGAGCGCTGGTCTCATAAGCCGGAGGTCGAGGGTTCGAGTCCCTCTCTTGACACCACTCACTCTTCACAAATCCCTATACTATCGAACTTTTAAACAACTCAATCATAACTTTTAATTATTCTCTCTGGAGTCGGAGGTCTAAAATTTTGACTCATTTTTGGCACAATTTGGCTCAGAAAAGACTCTGAAAATACCTTGCATATGTTCTCGCTTTTACTTATAATATTGATATATGAGATGAACAAAAAAACAATTATCAGATTTTTATAGCCTATTTATTCTAAGTCTTTGGTCAGTTAACTGTTTATCGTTGATCTTTATTTTAGATAATCAAGTAAAAAATAGATCCAATCCAACTTGAATTTTTAGGATGATTTAACATTGTTTTTCTGCTGCTTAACTAATAGTTTTTTTCTTCATTGTGTCTAGATAACTTTGTAAAAACATTTGAATGTGCTTTAATGGTTGTAGTTTTTTTTCTTCTATTATTTGTATGGCTCTTTCTAGTATTTGATAAGTCTCACCATTTATTAAAGTATTTACATCTTGTGTTGATATAAAACCATTTTCTAAAAGTATTTTCATAATAAGGTCATATTTTTTGTCAATAAAATTTATAGATTTTTCATCTAATAAATCGCTTGAGTAATTTGAGTGAATTAATGTGTATAAATGACAATGCTGTAATAAATGTCTTAATAAACCGTTAGGGTGAACTCCACTGCCTTGAAGTGTTATTTTCCCTCGCATTCTCTGTGCACCAGCAATTCCCATTAACAGTAATAAGCTTTGGTGACTTTCAAAAACCAAATCTACATTCCTACAAAGTGCCTCAGAAAAATTTTTCACACCTCTCATGTTAAAGTATTCAGGTGTTTGTGGAGTATTTTTTATCATGTGTATATAAAACCATTCTATAGCCAATAGATCAGCGAGGAGCTCATAGGCAGAACAATCAATTTCTGGACCCCTTTTCCAATCAGATAATTGACCTAAATATGCGTGAGCTATCTCATGATTTCCAATTAATTTTGTTAACAAATCAAAATGATTGTATGAATCGTTTAAGTCATTAAATCCATATCCTATTGTACTATAAGCTTCTCTAACCGCAAGCCCAATACTATTGGTATTTTTTTTATAGCATTGAACGCTTTTATTAAGAACATCAAATAATGATTGAATGCTTGTTTTAAGTGATTCTTCTTTTTGATTATACGAGATTAAATTTTTATAATCAAAAAATTGATTTGCCACTATGTGAATATAAAGATGTATTATCACAGGAAGAAATTCTGGTAAATTTACCTCAAATCCTAATAAATCTCCACTCCGAGAACGATTGTTTGTTATTGAAGCATTTATCAACCAAGGGTCACTATCTAAACTTAATTTTGTGTAATCAACTGTAATACTTTCTGGTAAATCAACTTTATTTAATGCTTCAATACCAAGATGAAGTATATTATATGCGAATCTTTCATATGGAAATAGTTCATATTTATGTAGAGTAAATAATGAAGAAGGTAGTTTAATAGAGCTATTGCAAAAAGTATCAACTGGTTTAAGTGCCATTATATTCTCCACATAATTAAATTAGTATTTGGTATAAACCTCTTGTAAGTCCATAATATAACAAAATTTTTCTTTTTAAATCCTAGGAACATGGGCTGACTTTTAACTTTGTTTGATCAAAAAACAGTTAACCCATCAGAACTTAACATCCAACGGGTTATCTTTTTTCTAAAAACTCCCTACCTCACCTACGCAAACAACCTATCAATCTCTTTGTCAATATTAGCAACATCCATCCACCCATTCTTAACGTAGAAGTCCATCGTAGTAGAAAGCTTTTGATGTCCTAAATACTTCTGTGCCAAAGTGATTGGCAGGTTTTTCTCAACAACAGAACTCGCAAAGCTGTGACGTGTTGCATAGAGGGTTTTGTAAGGTATGTTTAAACACTCTAGAAGCGGCTTTAAATACGTTTTAACGATAGGGCAAGACTCGAAGTATGGTTGTAGCGTATTTTCATTAGGGAAGACCCACAAATCACTCTTTGCAGTTTGTCTGTGAAGTTGTAAAGCTTCTTTAACAGGCGAGGGCATGTAAACCGTATTGACGATGTTGGTTTTCGTTTCTTTTAACTTGCCATGTCTTTGACTTCTTTGAATAGTAATGGTGTTGACAGATCAATGCTTTAAATTCATAGGAAAGATAATACCATTATGTTACGCTGAGTGACAAAAGAAAACGGTATTGATCGAAGATGTGGATTGTTGCTTGTCATGTACATCAATCGTTTTTAGCACAATATCGTTAAAAACTATTCTCTCGAAGAAATAAAGAAACAATGGAATGCAACATTTTTTCGAAAAATGAGATCGAATGTATAGTGATCTTTACCTCTCCCACATGGCGATAATAAAGCATATCTGAACTTTCTATAACGCGTAGGGTGAGTTTGTATTTTGATCGCTCTGGAATATTTTCTTTGCCGACAGTGATGGCCCCTTTATAGTTAGAATTGAGGAGCGGTTCATTGAGAAAATGAATCGGACTGTGCTCAATTGATTCGATTTTAACTTTGATTGTTTTACATGTAAGCGTATCGAACAGTTCTCCTTCCATTCCCTCCTTGATATAAGAGAGATCAACATCGGAGATATAAGCGCTCACGAGCAAAGAAGTGGGATCAATGATCCTACCGATCGGCTGTGCTGCCCCGACAGATTCCCCTTTCGATAATGGGGTGTTATATTCTAAAATGCCATCGACCGAGGCATAAAGGTCTATATGGTCTTGGATAGCGTTTGCTGCGTCAATTTTAAATTCTTCACCTTGTTCCATCTGTTGATACTTTTTATGATCGCGCATGGTGTCATTGGACGTAAATGCATTGGCCGATTGCTGTTGAAATAAGTCGCGTTTTCTTTGTGCTATTTGCCGGTCCAGATCATTGCTGATGGAGGTTGCTGAAAAGATCAAATCACCTTTATGAATTGCACCTTCAGGTCTGATTGAGATGAGTTGCGCGTCATAGTCTGCATATAAAACCGTCGTGGTATTGGAATCGATAACCGCTGGCAACCGAAGGGTTGTGGTGTAAGGGATCAAAAAAAGCAGACCAACCAAACATAAGATCACCCAGTTGACAAGTAACTTTACATGGAAGGTTGTTTTGGATCGCAATTGATACCACTCTTTCACTTCACGAAAAATGGGTTGCAGCACAAAAAACCAGATCTCTATCCAAAACAAAAGGATACCCAGCGCTTTAAACGCATGATTATACACAAGATACGCGATTCCTAAAAAGAGACCAAAACGGTATCCCCACGTCACCAAAGCAAAAAGAATTAAAAAATTTCTCTTGTATTTAGGAAAAGGCTCAACAGGGACGCGAATACCCCATAAATGTTTTTTGATAAAGGCTTTAGCCTGTAAAAAAGCGCGCTGATGTAAATTTTCGATTCCCAAATAATCACTGAGCACATAATAGCCGTCATAGCGCATAAACGGTGTTAGGTTCACCACGAGCATGCTGATGAGCGAAACGGCGATCATGAAAAACGCGAGACTTTTGAGTAGTCCATCAGCGAGATACAGCCACGCACCCATGGCAAAACTAGCAACAATTAGCTCGGCTTTAATCCCCGCAAGTGCGATATGCATGCGCTGTTTATGCGGCAGTTTCCATGCATCAGATGTGTCGGTATAGGGCATCGGGTAAAAAACCATAAATGCGATGCCCATTGATGGCACGTAACATTTTGCTCTTTTGGCAGTATAGGCATGTCCTAATTCATGGATCAGTTTCACGATTACGATCGAGAGTGCCATATAAATAAGCCCATCCAATGTTGCAAAATTGGTCAGTGTTGAGATGAACTCAGGGAAGCGGTCAAAAATGAACAAAATATTCAAGGAAAAGAGAAATACAATCATCCAAAAGAAAGAACGCGTATAAACAAATTCCACAAATTTTAGGGTCTTCTCTAAAAAAATATCGGGATTGAAAAGATGAATTTTAAAAAAAAGATAACTGTGGATGAGCTTCGTGTACCATTTTACGTGTGTTCGTTTTTGGGAAAGCGTTACTAAATCGTTAAGATGTTCTTTTGAGAGTTGCATCAAAAAATTGCGTTTGCAAAATTCCAGTGTCTCTTGTACGTCGGCTTCGGTGCATATCACATACTGTTTTGCCAAAGAGAGCAACTCATCCGCTGTTTTAGCTTGCTGCAAAAAAGACAAAATCGTAAAAGAGAGCTCATTGAGCCGATAATATTTGCCAGAAGCCCTGTCATGCAGAGTCCATTGTTCTTCATCTGAAGCTGAAATTTCGATATCTTCGCGTAGTTTTAGAAGCATCTCTTTAGCCTAAATACCATCGCGCATAGGCAATCGGTTTTCTGAAGATATACCAAAAAAGAGGGACGCTCTCGCCTTGGATTTTGGCATTACCGCACATCCCTACCGAAGGCTGACGTGAGACATCTTTTAGGCGTATAAAGGCTTTGTAGCTTAACACATTGGAAGGGGCAATCACAGGTTCATAATTGATCTTATAGACTTCGCCTTCAACTGGATGCAGAGGATTGTCATCGAGGTAAATATTGACGCTGTCGTTTAACGACACGACGTTGGATTCATGTGCCGCAAGCAGTATCTCGACTTCAACCTTCTTAGGGTTAATGATGCTTAAAAGCTTTTCACCTGTTTTAACGGGTTTGCCGATGAGATCGAGTGGAGCATCTAAAATAATCGTTCCATCGACAGGAGCATTGAGTGTCAATTTGTTTAACTGGGCGGTAATAGCACTGTATTCCATCTCTTTGACGGCGCGCTCTGCACGGGATTCTTCGAGTTTATTTTTGATGCTTGGATCGATGAACGAGGATCTTTCTTGTTTAACGATCTCAGCAGCAGAAATATTGATGGTTTGTGCCGTAATGCGCTGTTTACCGACTATATCTGTATCGTCAAATGTGAGAAGAAGATCTCCTTTTTTGACCGTGTCATTGCTTTTGACCTTGACAGTTTTGATGACACCATTCATCGGGGCAGTGATAATCGTCGGCTCATAAGCTACAACTTGCACTTTGCCTTGTGTCGATAAATGAACGGGAAACAGCATCACCACACTAGCACTTACAGCGATTATTGCCCATGTTTTGAGCCTTGAAATGGATGGAAAATAAGAGTGTGAAAATGCAGCAAGCACAAGTGCGATGGTCTCCGCACAATGATTCACAATGGCCACAGCCTCGTTGCTAAAGCCTTTAATAGCGCCAAAGACCAATACTCCCAAGAGTCGCCTGTTGGTAGGATGAATCAATGGAACGATCAGTGCGTAAGCGATGCCTTGATGGTGCAGTTCTGGTGAGAGCTCTTCTGTAGGAATGACCTTAGAGCCTTGTGTCAAATCCATCTGTATTATATGATGTGCGATGGCCGTGACAAAGGGCGATTTTTTATTAAAATCGGGAAGATCGGAGTATGCAACCGCTTTCAAATAGCCTTTATAGGAAAAACCGATTGCCATTTCATGCGCCAAAAGTTCACGAAAGACGTTGACGGCCAGC
Organism: Sulfurospirillum arsenophilum NBRC 109478; assembly: GCF_000813345.1. NCBI lineage: Bacteria > Pseudomonadati > Campylobacterota > Epsilonproteobacteria > Campylobacterales > Sulfurospirillaceae > Sulfurospirillum > Sulfurospirillum arsenophilum. Next base: position 869,780 of record NZ_BBQF01000001.1, read on the forward strand.
AGATAAGTCTCATGGGCATCGCGTGAATGTCGAAGACGACTTTCAATCTCGACGATAGAAAGGATATGCTCTTTCATAGGACACCAAACTTGGCATCGCCGACGATGCCTGGGATGATATGTTCATCAAAACGGATTAATTTGACGCGAATGTGAATGGTCTGGCTTACAGGATCGGCCGCAGGGTCAATACCAACGATCACGCCTTCTGCAAGGAATTTTATATCATCCGCGATAAACGAAACCCCTTGTCCCTCTTTGAGTGAGGCGATTAGGGATGCAGGTACTAAAACATTTAAATCAAGATTTTGCGTGCCTACGATTTGAATCAGCTCTTTTTGTTCGCCGACATATTCGTATTCATGCACCAATGTTTTTAAGACTTTGCCCGCATAGGGTGCTTTGACTTGGCATTTGGAGACAGTAATCGTGGCCATTTTCAATTCAGCCTCTTTTTTCCTCACCTCAGAGCGTGCTATCACAGCGTCCAACTCGCTCATCGAATGAAGTTTCACCATTCGATCGTATGCATCGGCTTTTTGTTTCAGTCCGACAAGTTCGACGTCGATCTTTTCTTTTTGCGTTTTAATCAACGTGCAGTCGTATTCGATTAAAACGCTCTCTTTTTGAAAGGACTCCCCATTTCGAAAAGGGAGTTTGATGATTTTGGCGGCCAATTCGCTTGAAAGCACACTTTGCTCTTTGGCTTCAACGATTGCGCGATGGGCAAACGCCGGTTGTAGGCTAAGGATGAGTGCCAATAAAGCTAAAAAAGGTAATGTTTTCATGGTTGTACAATTTGCTCTATTTGGTGGCTATTGTTTGGCAATCCGATACTAAAGAAGAGATTGCCGTAGCTGTTTTGTACCTCTGCATACGCTATATCGCGTTTTACGTTGGCGATTAGTTTTGAGAGCTTTTCACGTGATAGTTGCTGTTTTGTACCAATATTATTGGCATTGGCCTTTTCACTAATGTCACTGATCTTTTGAACGACAGTGTAATATTGGTTGCTAGCATCCCAGCCTTCAAGCGCTTCATTATAACGAATATCCGCAAGATGCACTTGTGTCAAGATTGCCATCGCAACAGCTTTTTGTTGTTCTTGAGCCACATTTTCACCCATCTTGGCACGCTCTTGCAGATCATTGATCGTAAAGACTTTGAAGAGATTCATACTGACATGGGCACCGTAATCAAACCACGAGTTATTATAAGCGTAAGAATTACTTGTGTAGTTGGTACCGGCATCAAAGGAAATGCTCGGTAACAAAGAAAGCATAGCCGCTTTGGTCTCTTGAAGGCTAATGCGGTTTTGGTAACGGCTCTCCATCAGCTCAGGACGATGGGCAAAAGCGAGCATTTCCATCTTTTCCATATCTAAATGAAGTGTTTTAATAGCCTTTTCATCGATCTTTCCCGAAAGCTCAAAGGGTGTTCCCGGAACCATTCCCATCAAAACAGCCAATCTTGGTTTTGCATTTAAGAGGTCTTTTCTGAAGTTTTGCAACGAGATAAGAATATCGAGCATCTCGCGACGAAAGCTTAATGAATCCATCAAGTTTCCTGTGAGTGATGTCTCTAGTTGTTTGGATTCGTCGATGGATTGGCGAACCTCTACGATCACTGGTTCGATCTGTGCTAAGAGGTTTTGCGCAGAAACTGCTTTCCAGTAGGCTTCTCTTATATCTTGTTCGATTTGGTTGTCCATCTTACGCTGACGTTCTTGTGCTATAAGAACTTTATCGGCTTGCTGTTTTGCGCGAACATACGAAAGACCAAAATCAATAATGTTCCATGAGATACGCGCTTCTGCGGTTTTAACATCATCGTCTGTTGAGGTTGAATAATCATATGTTTGACCATTGGTGAGAACATTGCGACTATTGCTGGCAGAGGTATTACTACGATTTGTATAGCCACCTTGTGCCATAAGTGTCGGCCACATACCGTATTCTGCCATCGCTAACTGTTTTTCTTCAAATTGTGCTTCAAGTGTTTTCAGCTTATGGTCACGGTTGTACATCAATGCCCTCTGAATCGCTTCATCTATTGAAATTGGTGCTAGAACGGGCTGTTGAACCGTTTTGAGCTCTGCCAAATCAGCTTTTGATGAAGTATTGATCTCCTCTTGGCTAAGTTGTTGGACGGCAACTGAACAGCCGGACAAGGAAAGAAAAATGATCGTTGCAAGACTTAGTTTTAATGTATGGTTAAAATATTTCATAATTTATGCTCCAGTGTTGGATTGATGCAAAAGTGTGATCAACTGATCACTATTTCGGTATTGAGCAGCATACATCTGCATTTGCTGGGACAGTGTACCGTTTATGCTCAAGGTTATTTTTTTGGCCACATTGATTTCAACATCGACAGACTTCACTTTACCGTCTTTGCCGATGATTTTAACTTGAACAATAATATGCTCTGTTCCTTGTGGCGGAGTGCCTGTAATTAACCCAGTTTGTGAGTCGATGCTCAACCAATTAGGTGACTTGGTACCATCAAGAGCATACAATGCAAATTTAGCCTGTCCCTCTTGATACGAAGAGTCTTTGACGATAACTTTTACAAAGCTAGGGTCCATCTTGAACGCACGCACTTCGATGACGTCGTTGTTGGTGGTTTCATGCTGACCTTCAAAGTCTAAGGTAATGCGTCCAGTATGATTGACGACCATTGTTTGGGTGTTGTCATTATGGGCTGGTTGTGGCAAGGATTCTGGTGTTTTATACGTTTCAATGGCTTTTTCTACCACGATGCTCTCTGTTTGTTCTTGTAACTGGTGCAAGGTTTTGGTCACAATCGGTTCTGTTTGAACCTGTAACTGAATTTCTGTCGGTCGTTGTGGCGAAAGTGGTACTGGATTGGTCGGTTCTACTAGCGCGTGCTTAATTGGGGTGACTGGGTTGACTGTAATGCTCACCGTATACGTATTCGTTCCTCCATTTTCATCAGAGACCGTATACGTAAAGCTGTCTGTTCCATGATAGTTCGTTGATGGCGTATAGGTATAAGTTCCATTTGCATTCACGGTGACTATTCCATGGCTAGGATCAGTCGCTTTTGCATAGGTCACATTATCCCCATCACTATCTGTTGCATTTGGTAAAGTTTGATCCTTAGCAGTGCCCTCATTGGTCACCAAGGTATCATTTCTAGCTGTCGGTGCGTGGTTGATGTCTGTAATCGTCCCTGTCGCTGCTGCTGTAGTAATTGTCAGTGTCTCACCATTCGTCATTGGTACATGTGTTGTGGTATCGATTGTCGCAACAACTGTCTCTGCTCCCTCATACGTGTTATCAACCACAGAAGTTACATTGAAGTTAGCTGTTGTCGCACCAGCAGCGATAGTAACATATGTACCATTCGCATCGCTTGAGAGACCTGATGCCGTGTAGTCTGTTGTGGAAGTTGCAGTACCACTCAAGTTTACATACACTTTAGTCTCAAATGCGGAAGGATGACTCAAACTCACTGTATAGGTCATTGTATTGCCTGAACCACCCGTGTCACCCTCTACGATACCTGCGGGACTTACTGCAATGGAAACTGCAGGTTTGTCATTGTCTAATGTATGACTTGAATCTGTCGCTGGAGTTGTTGCATTTGTAGGGTTTGCATCTGGATAATAGGTACCCGTACCATCATCATGGATTGTACCCGTTCCACTGGTAGTTATTCCACCTGTATTCGTAGCATTTAACGTAAATGTCTCTGCTCCCTCATAGGTTGTATCATTCGTGATCGCTGTGCGAACAAGCAGTGTTGTTCCCCCACTTGGAATAGTCACATAACTACTTGGTGTGTAATCTACCCACGAAGAACCATTATAATATTGTAATGAAACCGCCGTCCCAGCATTGCTTGTATCGGTTCCAAGTGTTGCATCTACATCTGATGTTGATGCTGTATTTCCTAAAGCCAGCGAAACTTGTTGTCCTGATACCCCTGTTACTGTAAACACTGCGTAGGGAGAGCCCTCATTGACGCTTATATCACTTACATGTAAGCCTCTGTCATCATCTAAACCAGTTGTGCTCGTTTCCGGATAACCACCCGTAATTATTCCGTTATACTTAGTGCCAGTTCCATCATCGACGATAGTGCTATTTTCACTAGCATAAATGCTCGTAGCGTTCGTATAAAAAGCTTTGAGAGCAAAGGTTTCTGTTCCTTCATAGGTCGTATCTTTCTCAGAGCTGATATCGACGCGAACATAGTACAAGCTTACACCGCCAACGGGTTTATGTGAGTTGTCATACGTTGTCCAGTGTGTGCCGTCAGCTGAATATTCAATCGTTGTAAAACCACTCCATGTAGCTGCTGTACCAGAAGTCGCGTTTTGTAAAGTCAGATCAATAATATCTGCGCTTGTGCTGTTGGTAGGTACAACCATAAACAAGGCATACGGTGAGTTTTCATTTACAGGAGTTGCACTATTTACAGTGATTGACATGTGATCAATATTGTTCACGGCGATCGTCAATGTAGCAGTAGATTGGTCACCATCTTTGTCTTCAATCGTGTAGACAAATGTATCGGTTTGATTGGTTGAAATAGATGCCGTAGCGTAATAAGTGTAACTACCATCATGCTTCATCGTTAGATAACCATATGTTCCATAAATGTAAGTACTACCATTAGCGCCTGTGGTTATGGCGGTTGTGGTGTCACTACCTGCTACACGAACACCGACAACGCCACCAGCCGGAGAGGTTACTTTCGCACCATCCACACCAAAAATATCCGCTGTTCCATCTGTAAGTACATTGCCTGAAACATCAGAACCTTCTGTTACTGAATTGGTATCTGCCTGTGCTGTGGGGGCGTCATCATTAATCGTGACTGTTACAGGGTTTGACGTTGCATTGCCAAATTGATCGTAAGTCGTAACATAAATAGTTCTTGTAGATGAATCACCTGAAACCTGTGGTGCCGTGGTAAGTGTGTAGGTAAATACACCTCCAGTTGTTAGTGTCCACGTACCATAAGTATCTGTTCCAGACTGTGTGCTTGTACCAAAATTTTGTCCTGTAGGAGTAGATAATGTTGCGCTGTTTGTCTCTCCTGTTCCACTTGGCGTTGACCCCGTAGATAAGTCGCTCTCTTTAACTGTTGGACCATTAAATGGTGTAGGAATATTGATAGCAAATCCATCACTATCGTAGGCTTTATTTGAATCTTGACTAAAAATAGTGAGGAAGTCAGTACCGGTAAAATTAGCAGTTGGGGTATAGCTCAGTGAAGCCAACATGGCATTGATTTGAGCTTGTGTCCCTGTGATAGTAAGATCAGCAGAAGGGGTAGAATTTCCTGAATATGTGAGAGTTCCATGATCTACATGTACTGTAACCGAGCTCAAATTCCCATCGACATCTGCGACCGAGACTAATCCTGTAAACGTAATTGGCGTATTGATACTACCGGTTACTGATGAAGGGAAACTATTGACTGGTGCATCGTTTTGGCCTGTTACGGTGACGCTCAAAGTTGCTACAGAAGTTGCACCGTTTGTATCTTTCATCTGATAGCTAAACGTTTCAGTTGCCGTTGCATTTGCGGCAAGAGCTTGAACGCTTGCAAGAGTTTCATCAATCGCATACGAATACGTTCCATCAGGATTCAGTGTCAAGGTACCGTAAGTGCCTGCAATGGTCGTAGCCGTAGAAATAGCCGTGCTTGGCGTAGCTGTCGTGCCAAACTGTGCATAAGTCACCGTTTTTGTATCACCAGAATCTACATCGATGTCATTTGTCAGTACATTCCCCGTTGCTGCACTTTGCCCAGAGTAGGCAGTAACCGTGTCCGTAAAAGTAGTAGGAGCGTCATTCGTTCCTTGAATCGTAAAGGTTACTGTAGACCAATTGACTCCACCAGCGGTATTCGTGACTTTATAGTTAAACGTTTCAGCCAATGTGCTACCAGGAAGCAAAGACTGAACGGCAGTTACATCATTTCTCACCGTGTAAGTAACTGCCCCTGTACTTGATATGGTCAAGTACCCGTAATTACCTGTAAGTTGGGAGCCTGCGTTGGTTGAACTCGTCCCGTCTATGTTTGTATAACTTGCTACGACGCCACCCGTTCCAGCAGTGTCGTTAGAGAGTACATTATACGTGATCGTTTTGGCAACGCTTGTTGTTCCTGTTACAGCTGTCGTAGAAATATTTTCACCAAGGAAGACGGCATTTTTATCACTTGTAGCCGTTGATGGAGTGTCTGAAGTTCGACCCACTCCCGATTCGTAAACAGTTACAGAATCACTCACAACGACAGGATCAGCCGTTCCTGAACCATAAACGGTGATGTAGAGTTTTGCGTTACTTTGTAAGCCGCCACTGTCTTGCATAGTGTAATTGAAAACTTCTACAGCGGATTGCCCGGAAGATAGATAATTGTTGTCCGTTGTTGGTGTATACACATAGCTACCATTTGTATTTAAGACCAATGTACCATGTGTCCCTTGAAGCGTTTGAGCTATGCCAGAGCTCCCCGTAAATCTAAATACAGTTCCATTGGAGCTTGTTATTTGGTCCGAACTAAGTTTAATGGATGTAATAACTCCATTCGTTACAACGATATCAGTAACCGTCGTTCCGATTGGAACACCACTGTCCGCTGAAACAGTCATTCCTTTGGTAATTGTGCCAACCTGTGCACTCAACCCCGTAATTGTTGTATAGCCTGTTGACGTAACAGCATTAACGGTTGCTGTTTTTCCTTGATTACTTGCAGCAGTGTAGTCAATTGCCCCATTATCAGAATATAAACGCACATTTGGATTAGTAGTCAAGTAGGTAATATAATTTGTACTAAAAGTATGTAATCCTCCAACCGTAGCGTCAGCTCGATAACTACCTGGATCTGCCGACAAGGAGAGTAGGGTTACCCCATTTGTTGTCACAGGATCTCCTGTAAGCGTAATTCTATTTGTACCAGTACTGTCGTATACTGCGTAGTAAGTGGTTCCATTATCTGGGCTGATGTATAAATCATCACCTGACTTTACAGCGGTAAATCCAGAGGCAGTATTAAACGTTAGGGTAGCTGTTCCTTTGACTACACTTATGGTTCCACCAATTGCACTACCTTCAACAAAAGCCCCTACAATCGAAAAGTCACCAGATGGTAAAGTCCCATCCGTTGTTTGCGTTTTATAAGTATTGTCTACATCCGTATCATTTGGTAAAACATTTCCTATAGCCGAGTACCCTGTTACAGCTGTAGTTGTTGTTGCCGTCGTTGTTGATTCTTTTGCAACGTTATAGTCATTGCCTGCTACTGGGGCATCGTTGCTGCCGTTGATTTTCGTTGTCAATGTTGCAGTAGCTGTCCCACCTTTGCCATCGATGACGGTATAGGTAAACTGTTCGGTCAATGGTATACTACTCGTATTTAAGGCATTTACAGTTGCGTTGGTATCATCGGGCGTGTAGACCCACGTTCCATCTGATTGTATCTTTAAGGTACCATATTTACCTACGATATCTACACCCGATGCGGTAGCTGTTGTCGATATACCTGTCGATTTACTGACAACCGTTGTTATACTGAGTGTGTCTGAGTTTGTATCTGTATCATTTACCAATACATTTCCTGTTCCGACGATAGAGGGTGTTATCACACTTGAAGTATTCGCATTGTACCCTTGCTCCAATGCAGTATTACCTGCCCCAATAGATGCGGTAGTACTCGGAGTGCCGTTTGCGACATCATCATAGGCAATGGGTGCAGCGTTAGAGACAAGCAAACTATTTATCTCGCTATCAACACGGTCTGATGATGAGCCGACATTGGCGTACGTATGAAGTGATGCATTGCCATCAATATTGGTTGCAACAGTTTTACTGGTAGATGCTATTTGACTATCAAACCAGGCTTGATCTACAACAAGTAAAAAGCCTTTGTTGTCATTTACATTGCCATCACCATCTTGATTTCCATCTGCTTGGGCTGTGGCTAAATTTGCGGCTGCTGAACCATTATTGTTAAAATCAGCATCCGTCCAAAAATAAAATCCTCTGACAATTCCTCCTGATTTAATGGGACGGCTAACCCAGCCATAGTAAGTCTCACCACCAATGTTGAGTCCTATAGCCGAGACATCATTGCCGCTAAAATTTACATTATTACTACCATCATTAATACTTGCTGCCCCTAAAGAGGTCGTATTAAAATTGTGAGAGTTTTGTTCTTTTGCCGCGGCTGTTTCACCCGTTGATCCCACAATTGAACCATCGTTATTCAAATCATACACCATTGCATAGGCATTAACAAAATTAAACGAGGCAAGCTCTACATTTAGTTTATCGCCTTCTACTGTCATTGTGAAATGGTCGTTATCTAATCCGACAGTAGGGTCTAATGCCCCCGTTGTAACTAATGTGGCAAATTTTTCACCTTCGTCACCGGTGCTATCTTTGGCTCCGTTGAGGAGGGTGTCAAAATTGTGTCCGATCTCTTCGATGACCACTTTCTCAAGATGGGCCTCATCGATACTGGATGCCCAATCACCATTAATGTAAATGACAGGTGTCCCATCAGGTCCATAGGCTGTGTAAGCGCCTTCTGCCACTCCCATGGTTTTAGCATCCAATATCTGAATGTCAACACTGTAATTTCCGCTGGTGATTTGGGCGCAAAGTGCATCTAACGTATTTTGTTGTTCTTGCGTGCTAATAGAATAAATTTGAGCTAATTGTGCATTGTTAGTATTAGAAGAGAAAAAAGTGGCAATACTCTCTTTTGCATTAGCAACAGCGCTTTCGACTTTTGCCGTAGGTGCACCGTCGGCACCGATGACTGCTGTGATGATAGAATGATCGGAATTATCAGTCGAAGCGTTGGTCGTACTGGCTTCGGCGGTCTTTTCTACCACGGCTGCACCTACGGCATCAAACATAATTCTTGGTTCAAGTTCAAGAATGAGTGGTTTTCGATTTTCCATGACAAATCCTTGTTTTTATATACCTCTTTGTTATACATATTGTAAGGCAGATGTGTTGCATCAGAGTTGCATTTAAAAAAATAATCACTATAAATCATCGCTTAATTATCTCAAGTGCTACTAAAATAAACGAATGCGGTATAAATGTTATGAGAAAAGATATTGAAGAATGGGTAGAGAGATATTCTAAAGTGTATGGGAGTAAGCGTTTTTGATGCGAAGCTAAGTGCCTCGCATCGTACTTTAACTAGCGAAGTTTGTCATTAAGAAGATTAATGAGTCCATTGGAAACTTGTGAAAAATCGAGAACTCTTCGTCCTTGATATTGTTTTGCAAATTTTTCTGCTTTCTCTTTGTTCGCAAATGCGGGTAAATCGTCTCCTGCTGGACTTGTTTTTTGGCTTCCATAGACATAAAATGCTTCGCGTGCAGGAATTTTTTCTAGTGTTTCATAATCTGTTACATTGATACGCATATCATCATTTTGTTTTACTTGGTATTCTGGCCAATGTGATGGTTCAAAATAGAATTCAAACATGGATTTTGGGCTTGAAAAATAGATGACTTCACCACTTCTTACTTGAATTGTTGCTGCCCATTCCGGTGCTTGATAAACTTTGATATTTCGTATTAGGCATGTTGCATCTTTTGAAATTTCCATTTTAGCTCCAAAGAGAGCACCTACCATCAAAGCAATAATAAGCAATTTTTTAATCATTTTTTTCTCCTAAACTAAATCTGTTTTTTTAAAGATATGAAACCCAAAGAATGCAAAGGCTAATCCTAAAAGAATAGGGTAGACAATAGAAAATAAAATAAAGAAAGAAAGACGGATATGATCCAAAATATAAAAGGCTACAGGTCCCATAACGGTTAATTCTGGATCAAAAAGGCTAATGGCGGCTACTCTAAAAATTTCCATTGGATTGATGAGTGAGATAGCGATGATGACCTCTTCACTCAAACGGTGTTGCATCATAAGACTAATTAAAGCAATGTCGATGAATGCAAGTAAAACAATCCAAATAAAAAAAGAGAGACCCAACGCAACCTCTGAAGATTTGACAATAGAAGATATTAAAAAAGATATGCCTAAAAAGGCGGCACTAAGGGAAAAAAGTAGTCCAGCATAAAGGAGAAATATATTCCAAGGGATATTGGCACCTTTGATAAGACCGATAACCAATGCGAGAATCATTGCAAAGAAAACAGGTAAAAAGACTGTTGTAAATCTTCCAATAATTTTCCCCCAATAGTATTGTGGTAAAGAAATAGGGAATGAAAGCATATATTCTAATATATGGTTGTCTCTATCACCTGAAATGGATCGGACGGTGGTGATAAGAATAAAAATAGGCAGAATAACAATCGTGACTTGGATATACATCAGCAATAATCTACTCAGTCCACTAAATCCCATCACTTGTGATTCTGTAACACCTGCAATAAAAAATAGAGCAATAAGCCCTCCAAATACGAGAGTGTAAACAACAAACCAGCGGGCTCTTACAGATTCTTTGATGTCGAGAAAAGCAATAAGCAATAAATTTTTCATCTTAGTGTCCTTGTTGTAAATGTTGTCGAATTTTAGGATCGCTCATATTCTCGCCTCTAAGCATGCGAAGGCGCATTTCATTAAAGTCGATCAATCCTTCCTTCTTGTGTTCATACGCCCCAAATCCATAATGCATAGGTGTTACATCATTGATTGAGTAAAATGCTTTAAACGCATCTATATAACGATTTGTATCGTTACTGAATATCCACAATGTTATCGTTTGTGCTTCTATTTTCTGCTCTTTCATCCATACAATAGCACAACCCATGTCATCAAAAAAATGGGTTTTAAGATCGTTGGTAATGATCTGTACAGAATCTTTTACGCCCATAAGATACATATGACACTGTGGGCATTGAATGGTGTTGTCTTTAAATTCCAAGGGAACTTTTTTGCTATTGGTGATTTCAGTGGGGAGTTGATACTTTACATGTAAAAACAAAAAGAATCCGCTCAACACAATAATAGGAAATAAAATAAGTATCCAAATTAAAACTTTATTTTTCACAACAAAGCTCCATTAGTGATTCAACAAATCATAGAATGAGTTGAGATAACGTGTCTGTAACATCATTTTCCTATTTTAATAACTCTTCGAGACACTTCTTCAAAATCAATTATTTCTTGACCTTCTTTAATGTCTTCGCTCTTCACATGTGCTCCAAAACCATATGCCATCGGAGTGATGTTCGCAACATCGTAAAATGCTTTTCGTGCATCTATCCATTCCCCCGTTTTAGCATCGTTAACCCATATAACAGCGTGTTCTTTCCATGCAATACTGTTTTCTTGAAACCATAAAATAACACAGCCAATATCATCAAAAACATAGTTTTTTCCATTATCAGGGTTGATGACTTGTGCTGAGAATTTACGATCACTCAGAACCATCTTGCATCGTTCGCACATATCACGATCCCAGTGAATTTTTTTGGGACTCAAATCAATCTTACTGTCACACCCGCAAACCAAAATCGTCATTAAAAGAAGAAAAAATGTCTTAAAGAGTTTCATCGCTCAATACCTTTCCTAAGTCCATATAGATTTGTCGATTAACGAGTTCTTTCATCTCATCAAGTCGGTGCGTGACAAACAGTGCAATTTTAGAACGTGTTTCATTTTTTAAGAGGCGATGAAAGTTGTCTCGTGCTTTGGGATCAAGATTGGCGGTTGGTTCGTCATAAATAATAATATCGCTTTGACGTGCCAAACTGATCGCTATTAGCATTTTTTGCTTCATCCCACCACTGAGTTTAAAAAATGATTTGTTTAAATTAGGCTCTATATCAAGTTCCATCTCTTTAGCAAAATGGATGATGGCATCTCTTTCCATTTTTGTGCTTTTACAGGCATAACTTATCAACTCTTCTAAATTTAATTTGATGGGTGGAGGAAGTTGGGGAACAAAACTAATGTTTTGTAATACGTTAATCCTCTCTTTAATCGGATCAAGCCCGTTAACCAATACGGTGCCACTATTCGGATGATAATAGCCAAGTATTAGCCTGATTAAAGTGGTTTTTCCAGCACCATTAGGTCCCATAAGAGCGATACAATCATCTTTCTTGAATGTCAAGGTTAGATCATCTAACGAGAGCGCATTGCCAAATTTTTTGCTGATATTTCGAATTTCTATCATAGAAGACTCTTTAATCTAAAAGTATAATTCAATGCATCAGAATGACATACATCAATACAACGTCCGCATAATGTACAATCGCCACTGGTCACAATTTCTTTTTTAATGCCAAGTTCTTTATGTTGCTTATCGTACTGTGGTTTTGTTAGTTCCAAAATGTGATTTTCAAAGCAAACATCATGACACACCATACAATGATCGCAGTTATCATTCCACTCTATCCTTGAAGCACTCACAACCCCAACAAAGCCGTATGTTGTTCCAATAGGACAGATGTATTTACACCATGCACGTCTTGCAAAAAAAACTTCAATTAAAAAAACGGTTACGACCCAAGCCAGAGCAGCACTCCATCCATAGGTTATAAAACGACTTAAAATACCAACAACATTAAAGAGTTCAAAAACTAAGTAACTGCTTGTAAAGGCAAGGATTAAGAAAATCCCCCAGAAAATATACTTTATACGATGATCAAAGTTTCTTTCTTTAATAATGTTTTTTTGAACCAAAATACTATGCAGTTTCTCACCAATTTCACTGAGTAAACCATAAGGGCATACCCATGCGCAATAGGTTCTTCCTCCAATGAGCAAATAGACGATTAAAATACTGACCGTTCCAATAATCATATTAATCGGCATATGATACGTTGCTAAAAAAACTTCTAATGTTGTAAAAACATCAATAAGATGAAATCCTAACAATCGCGATCCGTTGAGTGTTCCTTCAAGTATTTGTATATCAACTTTAAAGGATAAAAAGAACAAAAGATGAATACTGATAATAACAAGCCACCTGATAGCTCGAATACTTAATCTCTTTTTTCCATCTCTTGTTTCATCCAAAAATGTAGAAAAAAACGATGTTTTTGCAATCGTTTTTCGTTCATCGTATTTACTACTCACATAATATCCTTTGGTTATTTTGCTGCTTCAGCTCTTGCTTTAAATTCACCAATTTCCGTGGAAAGTTCTTTAAAATCATCGTCGTTGAGATTTGAAATGGCACTTTTCATGATTGGATTGTCTCTTTTTCCACTTTTAAATTCAAGTAACTTAGCGTGAAGTTGTTCGGCACTTTGTCCAAACAGAGGAAGACCAACGGCACCTTCTCCTGTAACACCATGACACGATGCACATTTGCGTTTGTAGTTATCGCTTACTTTGAATGTTGAAGCATTGCCCGCTTTATCTTTAATAGCTTTAATTTTTTCAGCTTCAATGTCTCTATCACTTTTTTCTGTAGGTGCTTGAGTATTTTGTTGCGATACTGTATTTTGCGTCTTTGACACATTTTCGATAATTTTAGCTGCATTTCCACCTTGAAATGCAGTACCTTGAGTGATTGTATAAACCATAGCTCCAAGAATCACAAAGGTGATTATTCCCACGATAATGTTTTTCATTTTTGTCTCTCTTTTAATTTTTTAACTTCTTGATTAAACGTATAAATTTCATCCGCTAACGCTTTGATCTCTTTATCATCCATCTGTTCAATAAGTTCTTTCATTAAAACGTTCTTTTTCTCTCCGGTTTTATACTGAGAGATGGTTTTAAAAATATAAGCACTGTCTTTACTCAAAAGGGATGGACCAATGATGCCATTGGCATAATGATTATGGCATGCAGAACATTTAACAATAAAATTTTTACTGAGTTGATTTACAAGCAGGCTAACTTCGACATGTTCATAAGGGCTTCTTGCTTTAAGCACTGCACCCAGCGGTGTGTAGTTGCTTTCTTCTTCTTTTTGTGCATGCGCTTTTGTCTCTTGATGATAGTCGTAATAAAAGTTTTTACTCTCATTGCTGTCGTCTTTTTTGACTTGAACTTTTTCCTCTTTAAAATTATCATTTTCAACCACTTCAATTTTGCCAGCTTGTTGTGATACATTTTTTTCAATTACCTGAACATTTTTTTCTTCTTTTTTGTCAGAGCAAGCATTGAACGCTAGTACAATAAATAAACAAAGAATGGAATATTTTTTCATATTTGATCCTTCTTGTAGAATGTTTCGTAAGTTTCTCGTGGTTTAATAACAATGGAAGGAGATGAGGCTGGGCAAAGCTCCTCACATACACCGCATCCAACACAATTGTGGTTGATTTGTGGTTTTTTAATACCATCTTCCGTGACAATCATCTCAATAGCGCTCGCTGGATTAGGAAATGGACACATGTCTGCACAAATCGTGCAGCTTTTTCCTTCATACGTTGAGAGTTTTTTTAGGACATCTTCTTCGAGGCTTCGTGTATGAGGATGAGCATAAATTCGTTCTATCTGATTTTTAGGCACGATGGTTCTCGTCATCGCTAAACAGGTCTCTGGAAATGCAAAAACGGCTATCCCCATTTTGACATCTTCAGGTTTTTCGGCATGGTGATCCAGTGCTCCTGTTGGACAGGCTAAAACACAAGGAAGTGCACCACAAAGATAACATCCTCGCTCCCTTGCTTCAATATAAGGAGTCCCCATACCATAACCTTTTGCAAAGTCTGCTAACTTTATAGAGTGGTATGGGCACACTTGTAAGCATTGTCCACATTTAATACAAAGCGAGAGAAATCGATCTTCATCCACAGCTCCAGGAGGACGTAGATGTGTCTCTTTTGCTTTAAGATAAGGGGCACCAACGACACCTGCTCCTAGTACTAAACCTAAAATACCAAGCGTAGAATAGTGGATAAATTCTCTTCTTTCTTGTTTTACATGTAATGCCATCTTCTCTCCAATTAATTTGTAAACTTAGGTGTTTTGTCTTCTAATAAGAAAATTGGTTCTGAAAATGGAGCCAACTTCGACAAAAAGTTTAATAAAGTCATAACAGGTGAACCGTAAAAAAATTTTACAGAGGGGTTGTACATCCATAACTTATCAGCATACTGATAAACGCGATAAGGGTTATCCCCATACCCATCCATATTTGTATCAAAACCTTCATAATTGTCCCAATAATTTCGTGTAAATTCATTTTTAAAATTATCGCTACTGCGTGAATCGTTGACAACATCTTCAATGTTGCCTTTGATAATGTTGTTTTCAAAGATGCCATTTTCACACAGAGAGTGAAAATGCAACGCTTCTGAGTTGAATAGGAATTTATTATTCCGAATCCAAAGATGTGAATCTGGCTCAAAAGGAGAGCGATCAATGTACATTCCTTGGGCACTATAGACAATGGTGTTGTCTTCAATGGTAAAATTGGATGCATCTTTGAGCCCAATACCAATGCCTGTAGCTCCTTGAGAATTTTTAATGATGTTTCCCGTTGCAATCGTGTCATTGGAGTACATAAAAAAGATACCCACGGAGTTGTACTGATAGACATTATTATGCACATAATTTTTACCTGCATACATAAAATGAAGGGAATATCTTCCATATTCAGCTAAATTTTCTTCAATAGTATTGCCATGTGAATACCAAACCACCATATCACGGGAGCGATAGAGATGGTTTTTTTGAATCATATTGTCATTGCTATACCACAGTCTAATGCCATCGCCTCGAAGTCCAAGTTCATAATTTTTTGACGTGATATAATTGTTCTTGATGAGTGAGTGATTGACTATTTCCATATTGATACCCAAAAGGGAATTCAAGATTTTGCATTGACTCACTTCATTTTGAACCAGTGCCCCCGTTGTTGTATCACCCGTCATATTAATTGCAGCATCCAGTACATCAGATCTTTCGCCGCTGTTTTGAATTGTTAAATTTTTAAGGGTGACATAAGAGCTTTTAATGGTTACAACGCTTCCAACGCCTAATCCATCAAGGATGACACCCTCTTCAACACCGATAATGCTAATAGGCTTTGTAATGACGACATTACCTTCATAAACACCCGCTTTGAGCTTTATGATCGAGCCTTCTTTCGCATTGTCGATGGCATCTTGTATGGAGCTTCGGCGTGTTTCTTTAATGGGTCCTGTATAAGTTACGACTTCTTCCCTCGTTTCGTATATAAAATCACTCTTTGCGTAGAGTGCTGACAATGTTAAAAGAGTGAGAAAAAGAAGTTGTTTCATAATGATTATCTTACACCGCTCTCTTTGGTTGCTTTGCTTCTTGACAAAAGGGCAAGTAGCGAAAATATACCAATAAGAACTAAGCAATAAAATCCAATGGATGGATAAGAATGCGTTGTAAATTGTGCAACTTTACCGTCACCAAAAACAGTGGGCATAAAAGGTTTGATTTTAAAAGCACCCCAGTCATGGAGGTTATGTCCAAACCAATAGAGCCAATAAGAATAATCCGCTATAAACAGCAATGGTAAAGAGGTTGGAATGAGCATAAAATAGCTCATTACTTTATGGTTGTAAGCAATAAAAGAAACCATAATCAAACTTACAAACAACAAGGCGTAAATACCAATTTCACGCTCCAGTATACCGCCTCTCCACATTGGATCCATACCGATGTAGTGGTTAATCGTATTCATCTCATGTACTTCTCCACTAAATCCATCAAAGTGAAAAAAGACAGGTATACCTTCTGGAAATGCCTCTTTGGGATAGTTTGGAGCTTCAAGCGAACACGACCAAATGGGTAATGAAGCTACACCGATTTCTGAAGAGCTAGAAATCATTTTTTCTAAATTATTATGAGCATCTTTGGGGGTAGTGGTACTTTTATATCTACCTTGATTGTATATTCCCCAAACCATCTTTTGAAAAGACGAAATCTCCTCTTTTTTACCTGCGTCAATTTTATTCAGTACACCATGAAAACTAATCATTGGGAAGGTAAATGACAGTGTCATGATTAGCAATGCAATGCCTGCAAATATTTTTGATTTTATTAAACTTTGATTCATCTTTTCTCCTTAATATCCTTAGCTAAAAACTAACGTTAAATTTTTAGATAAAAATAGTGTATCTCGAATTTTTCTTTTTAACCATGACACATGTCAACCCACAAAGACCGAGTCTTTGTGGGCTAATGCTCTTAAAATAAATTGGCGTTGCTGTCAACCCATTTAAGGTATTCGATTATATTTTTAACTTCTTCATCTTTCATGTTTTGGTCCGGCATTCTTAAATTAAAGTAATCAATCATCGCTTTAACATAAGGGTCATCAAACTTCTCTTTAGGGTTTTTGATAAAATCAGCTACCCATTTTGTACCGTTTTCATGACGTCCCAATACACCTGTAAGATCAGGTCCAGAACTTACTTTTCCAATAACGTGACAGCCAGAACATCCACCTTCATTAAAGGCAGTTTCGCCTTTGGCAGCTTCAGGAGATTGTTTGGTTGCAACAAACTTAACCAGTAAGTCTTTCGCTCTAATTCCAACATCCGCTGTTTTAACCATGTATTGCCAGATCATATTTTCAAATAAGACAGCTTTCTCAAAATCGCCTTCTTTGATGGCAGCATCTGAGAGTTTTTTCTGCTCAGGGATTTTGCCGTATTGGTCAAGCGCGTCGGTTACAAGGTTTTTAACAACATCGTGTTTCTCGTAATGATTTTCTTTGAGGAATTTCACAACACTTTGAATAACATCATCTGTTGCTTTATTGACCGCAACCGTTTTGTCGTATTCAGCTTTGAGTTGCTCTTTACTCATCGTTGCCATTTTGAGTTTTTGTGCACTTTCATACTTTTTATTAGGGTCTTTAACCATTAAATAACCCATCATTTCCAGGTGAAGTGCAGAACAGAATTCTGTACAGTAGTATGGGAATACACCTTCCATATCCGCTTTAAACTTAACCGTCGCAACTTTACCAGGCTCTACGGATGCATGAACATTGTAGTTGTCCACTGTAAAACCATGTGTTTCATCTTCTGCGCGTTCAAGGTTTGTCATATAGATGGTAACATTGTCGCCTTTGTTAACCGTAATTCGCTCTGGATTGATGTGAGAACGTACAAGCGTTGCATAGACTTTGACATCATTGCCTTTACGTTCGATTCTTTCTTGTCCAGCAAGCGTTTTACCTTCACTGATTTGTTCCGTTCGAGAGTTTGTTCCCATCTCATAACGTACTTTTGGATTAAGTTTGCTAACACGAATAGCAACAGCATCGTGAGGCTCACCAAGAGGGATTGGCATATCGACAAGAAGATCCATTTTATTGCCGCTAATATCAATCAATTGGTGATTTTGTGGATGTAGAGGTCCTACATTATTAAATCGATCAATCGATAATTTATTCAGTGCAATAATATACTCACCTTGTGGATCAGCCGTATTACTCTCCATACCCGCTAAGTGACCAATGTTGTAGTGGACATTAACGCGATCAAGTACTTTGAGATTTTTAAAGTTCCACTTAACAACTTGAGAGTCCACATATAATGAGGTATAGACTTCGCCATCAACATTAGAATATTGATTATGCAATGGTCCAAGGCCTAATTCAAGCTGACCGTGTAAGGCTTTTTTCATATCCAGAATAGGAATTCCATAAGGATCTTTACCTGCATAATCTTTATTTTTGATCAATGCCTGAATCTTTGAGAAACTATACACAGAAGCATGTGTATCAAGCTTTCCACAAACGATGATATATTCACCCGTAGGGTCAACATCGACACCATGCGGTGATTTTGGCTCTGGAATAAGGAAAAGTGCATCGTTTTTGACAGCAATATCCATAGGAACGACTCTATGTCCATTGATTACTTTGACATTTTTGGGATCTTTTGCAAGTTCCGCCAATTTTTGCCAATTGTACACATGAAGGTAGTCAGTATCGTTTCTACTCATACCCGCTTCATTTGGTGGCATACCTACTTCAATTCCACCAGTGTACATTTCTGAGTTAAATGAGTTTGTAAATCCCCAACCGTGGCTTACTCTTTTACCCGCATCACTTAAGTCTTGCATATACGGAGGAAGTTCGATGGTATAAGAATCTTTCTCTTGAACTCTACCTTTTTTAGGGTCGAATTTCCACATGGTTACACCACCACGATAACTCTCTTTATAGTCTTCAATCGGGTGATAGTTATTGTCAAATGGAGCGGCATATTGTGCTGCTTCAATAATCCATTCAGAATCTTGAGTGAAGAATGAACCACCATGCTCAGATTTAAAGACGGGGTTAACAACAATTTGTTTTGTCTCAAAATCGCTCAAATCAATAACGGCCAATCTTGGATTTGCTTTATCGTTGATAATCAACCATTTTCCATCGACCTTAGCATCTGTTTCAGAAAGAGCTGGATGGTGTGTATCACCCCATGTAATGTCTTTACCTCGAATTTTGCCTTGGTCAAGAACTTTTTTGCTCTCTTCATCAAAACCATATCCTTGCCATGGTTCTGGGGTAAATACAGCAATGTATTTGAGTAACCTCATAGAAGGAACACCATATACCAATACCTGTCCAGATTGCCCACCTGAACTAAAGATGAGGTATTTATCATGTACGCCCGTTGGATTATAAGTCTTTGCAGCGCGGATAACATCCGCTTCGCTGAGACCTCTTGCTTTCATCACTTTATCTAAAGTACCATCTCCGCCAGCAGCAATAGATGCTGTTGCCAATAAAGTACTAGAGAGCACAAGCGATGAAAGGAGTTTGAAACCTCTTTCCATATTTCCTCCTTTAAAAACATAAGATTATGCTAAATAACTGTTCTAAAGTGCGACATGGCCAGTATCGTCTTTATTCTTTTTATTTAACATTAATTTAACACTTTAAGTTGACTATGGAATTCTATAACAGAGTCAGTTTCTTTTGAGTCGCTAGAATTTTATATGTAAAAAATGTGTAATAAAAGAAGGCTTTTTTTACATATTATCGCAGCATGAAGGGAGTAATATACTGAATTGTGCACCATTATTGATATTTTTAGCGGTTATTATTCCATGAAATTGATTTTCTATAATTAATTTTGACATATAAAGTCCAATACCAGTGGAGAGTTTATTCTTATTACTGTGAAAAGGCTTGAATATATCACTAATTAAAGGCGTTTGAATACCTCCTGCATTATCTGCTATTTTTAAAACAACAAATTTGTCGGAGTTTTCAAGCGTAATATGGATAAAGGGATTTTTGATTTCAGAAATTTTAATAATGTCAATCGTGTTTTGGATAATGGACAAAATAACTTGTGATAAGCTATTTGAATTACCAAAAATATTCATTTTTGAGTCAATTTTTTGAATGAGTTCGATTTGATAAAGTTTTAAAGATGATTCGAGCAGTACAAGCGTTTGTTTGATTGAGATGATTGGATTGAAAACGGTGTTATCAACATGCTTATAAAAGTTTTCAAAATTGGTGATGGTTTCTGACATAAATTGAATAATTTCCTCATTTTTAGCCGTTTCCTCCATAAGTTCTGGGTCTGTGAGCTTTTTTCGAATGTACATGCAGTTAAAATTAAGTTGAGCAAGTGGTTGTCTCCATTGATGCGCAATAATGGCAATCATCTCTCCCAGGGCTGCAAATTTAGCTTGTTGTATCATAATCTTATCTTTGAGAATTTCTTTGGAAATATCCTGCATGCTGATGATGAGCATATTCTTTGCTTCTCCACTAATACCAAACGAAATTCGAATAGGAAATACGTGGCCTTTTTTATTGATGGCTTTGATTTCTCGTACTTCTTCTTTATTCTCTATCTCTAGAATTTTTTTAAAATTCAAAATGCCTTCTTGTTCTACGGGAAGAGACTCTTTTGAGATGATTGTTTGAAAGAAAGGCTCTCCGATAATTTCTTCTTTTGTATAGCCAAATATCTTTTCTGCCATATGATTGAATGTTTGGATTTTAAGCGTTGAATCAAGCGTTACAATAGCATTGGTATTGGATTCAATAATGGTATTGGCATAATCATGCTGTTTAATCAGTTCTTTTGTCACTTCTGTAATTTTTTTTGTGGCTGGTCTAAAAATAAAGATTGCTTCAAAAAAAAGCGTTACAAGCGTAAAAATGAAAATGAAAAATTCAACGTTTTTTAGTTTTATCGTATTGGATTCGGTCGTTGCAACATAGATTGAAGTGGCTAGATCTAAATTATCTAAAAGTTTTTGAGAGTTTTGTAATATATACGTTAGGCTTCTTCCATCACGATTCTCTTCAAAGCGTTTTGCATGAAACAAATACGTTCTAACATTTTTATCTAAGAAAAAAGGCTCCTCAAAGTAAATTTTTTTCAATTCATTTGACATCGGAAAAGAAATTAACAGATTATGAGAATCTTCCATAAGCGCAATGTTCGTTCGTAAATTTTCCGTTTTATAATAGATAGCATACAGGGCAATTTGTTGAGAAAGCATTCCTTGTTTACTGCTGATATTAATTATTTTTCCATCATTGGATTGGCTACTAATGAGATGATTGAGGTTATAATAAGCTAAAATTGAAAGTAGTGCTATGATCGAAAGTGCAATAATATATCGTTTCGTAAAGTTAATAGTCTCAATCATTTTAAATTCCTTTATGAAACTAATATTACACTACACTATGAGAATTATAGCTTTCTTTTAGAGAAAAAAGTGTTACAATTTCTCGAGGCAAGATTCAACATGGAGGGTATTTTTGTTAGATAAATATGAATTTGTTTTAAAAAATAGTTCGTTATTGCTTGCTGAAGATGAAAAAAATCTTAGAGATAGTTTTGCAAAAGTTTTGTTACTGTATGTTGATAAAGTTTATACAGCCTCCGATGGAGAAGAGGCATTAGCGCTTTACAATGAGCATCATCCAGACATCATTATTACAGATGTTAAAATGCCTAAATTAAATGGACTTGAGGTCATTAAACACATTCGAAAAGACAATCACGATATTCCTATTATTGTTACAAGTGCTTATACTGATAAAGATTTTTTATTAGAATCCATCAAACTTTCATTAGTGGATTACATTGTAAAACCGATTAAAGAAGGAGATCTGACAAGACTTTTAGAAAGCAGTGCAAGCATTTTGCTTGAAAAATCAAAAACTATCGTCAAAATTAATCCTACGTGTTTTTATGACTATACCAATAAAACTTTCTTGCAAGATACTATTTCGATTACCTTAACGCAAAAAGAGATTGAATTTATTGAACTATTGTTGGCGCATAAAGGCAATTTAGTGACAAGGCAAATCCTCGAAGACAAGCTTTATATTTATGAAGAAGCTCCTCCTTCCGCTCTTAAAAATCTCGTTTTTAAATTACGCAAAAAAATAACAAATGATGTCATTAAAACGATTGGTAACCTAGGGTACGCAATTAAAGATTAACGTGTTTATTTTTATCAAGCGACTGAAAAGAAACTCATGCTATTATAAAATGTCACTCTATTATTAGAAATACATTAAAATATTAATGAATGGAGGGACTTAAGAATGAAGAAGATAACGTGTATGCTTATATCGGTGGCTGCTGTATCTCTTATGGCGGCTGATGGGGAAGCAATCTACAAAAGTAAATGCTTTTCATGTCACGGAGAGAAGGCTTCAAAATCTGCATTGAACAAATCACAAATCATTGCTGGTTGGGATGCATCTAAAACCATAGCTTCTGTTAATGGCTATAAAAATGGTGAAGGTGGCGCTATGAAAGGTGTTATGAAACCAATTGCAGTCGCATTAAGCGATGATGATTTAAAAGCAGTTGCTAGCACCATAGCTTCTTATAAATAATCAAATTGTGGTGATAAATTCACCACAATTTGACCGCGTTTTTTAGTACCTAGTATTCATAAATTCTCACTATTTTAAACAACACGAAAGGAAAAAGAATGGCTGTTGAGACAAGCAGAAGAGACTTTATAGGCATGGCATTCGGCGGTTTTGCAGCGGCAGGTGGTGTAATAGCCCTTGGCGCTATGAAAAAGACTTGGGACCCACTTCCAAGTGTACAATCTGCTGGATTCATCACCGTTGATCTCTCTCCTATGAAAGAAGG